>CAMYNE010000366.1 GCA_947259675.1 uncultured Pirellulaceae bacterium | reverse complement strand
TTGCCTTTTGTGTTTCGTAGGCTGCAATCAAAAGTGGTTCTGCCGTTTCATACTTACCCTGCTTCGCCAGGGCTATGCCTTGCCGGTATTGAAGTTCGGTCCGAGGTCGGCCGGGCCAAACAGGTTGGAGAAACCATCAAGTTCAACCACGAAGTCGGCAGCCGCACTGTTGTTGACAATATTGAAGCCATTGTTCCAGAAGTTGTTTGACATCGCCAGACAAATCGTAGAGCCGACACTATTGACGACGTTAAAGTCGGAGATGTTGTCTTCGCGGATCGGATCGTTGGAAGGATCGTTCCCTTGATCGTTGTTACTTAGATCATTGCCAATCCAAACTGTATTGATCATCGACATATCGTTCGCGAAAAGTCCGACACCGGCTTCCGTACTCGCGGTGATGTCGTTCCCATTCAACGTCAGGTCAACGCGGCTTTCGTCATTGGCATCAAACGAGACTGCGTCAAACAATGAACCGAGGACCGGATTGCCCGTTCCGTCACCGTTAGATCCAATGCCAAAACCATTTTGGTTCATGTCGTTTCCTTCGATCCTGGCTAACACGTGGGCATCGCCGAAAGTGTCGACATCGATACCGCCGAAGGCGAACTCGTCGATTCGACTCGCTTGAACGAACAATCGAACTCGCGTGTCAACTTGAGGATTGCCGACCGAATCATCGCCAAAGACATCTACGTCGATAGCACTACCAAAGCCACCCACTCGAAGCATGTTCATGTCGCCTGCCGCATCAATCATAGCCGTACTTTCAAGCACCGAGTCAATCAATGAGAAATCTACAAAGGTCCCTGCCCCGACGGCCAGTTGAATGGCGTCCGTTCCGTTATCCAACATCGTGACATTGGAGATTTGGATCGTATTGACGATTTGTGTTTCGTTTGTGTCGAGACCCAAGCTCAAACCGACACCGTTTGTGTCAATATTGGAGTTAGACAAATCTAGTTGTAATGCTCCGTCCTCGATGACATCGCTAAAGATTCCGGCCGAGTTTCCGGTCAAATCGATGTTGGCAACGATGGCTTCAATGATCGAGACTTGGCCGGAGTTGTCGCCGGAAAAGAATGAAATGCCAGCCCCGTTGTTGCCGGTAATCGGCATTCTCAGAGCGCCTCCAGTCGTTGACGTACCAATGATTATATTGTGGTTGGCACCATTGACCGCCACGATACGAAGGCCGTCAGCCAGGTTGTTGTTGACCGAGTTGGTGCTATCAATTCGGGTGATCAGCCGCGTACCGATGCCGCTGGAAGTGCCCAAAAATCCGATCCCGTTATTATTTAGCGTCGTGCTATTAATGAATACTCTTTGAATCCCGGCGTTCAACTCAACATTGATACCAAAACCAGGTTGGTTATTTGAAAAGTTGCTTGTGCCAAGGCCTCTTGTCCCAATGAACGTCGACGTATTGGGATCCGTGTTTGTCCAATCGACAATGTTAAGACCGCCACCCACATTGCCAGTGATGTTGCTGTTGAGCAATCGTAAGTTTCCGTCGCCGCCCATGATGTTAATACCGATCCCGTTATTGCCAGTTGCAACATGGCCCGTAAAGTCCAAGTCAAGGCCGTTACCCGAACCGTTCTTAAAGTTGACCAATCGAATTCCATCACGCCCATTGTTGTTGGTGATGTTCGCAATGAAATCCAGCGTTGCCGCATCGTAGTTTTCGATCGAAATCCCATCGCGACCATTATTGCTGACGTTGTTTCGTACGAATCGCAAGATGGATGTAGGATCGCAAGCATCAATAATTCGAATACCGTCGAACCCGTTGTTGTTAATCATGTTATCGGAGAATTCCCAGTCACCTTGGATATCCTGTAAGAAAACGCCATCAAGAATCGCACCTGAGATCATGTTGTCCCGAATGACTCCGCTGTCCAAAGTCTGACCGCGGACGAATCCACTTCCAAAAATACCGTGTGCCATGCCGCCGTTTCCGGCAGTGCCGTCGATGTTGAAACCTGCGACGACGTTGTTATTGGCCAAATTCACAGCATTTCCGTTGTTGCTGCCGCTGATTGTCGGTCTAATGCCGTCCGTGTCGTTGCACAAGACAAAATTCAGACCGTTTTGGATCGGAATAATGTGTTGCACGCCGGTACCAAGGAATAACTGGTCATTCTTCAAATTGATGCCGTTTCGCATTCCTCTGGCGGTTCTGTCACCTTCGTCCACAAAGATGATGTCGCCTATGCCCGACGCTGCCTGAGCGTCTGCCAGAGATACAAACGGCCTTTGGAACGTGCCATCTGCAACTCCTGCATCGGCCGTATTGTTAACGTGCCAGACGTCGTACGGTCGCCCGGTGTCTGGGTCGATCGCGAGGATAACATGTTGTTGGAATCGCACGATATGGTCGTTTCGGTTGGTCGCTTCCAAGTCGCGCCCAACTCCAGAGTATTCGTTCCCACGAGCATTGATGCCGAAGATCCAACCAAAACCGAGAACGCCGGTGACATCATTCACTTCGTCGTAATTGACTTGTGCCGTCGTGATCAACCCGTTCAATATCTGGAAACTCAATCCGGCGCGTGCACCGCCGTAGAAGTCAATCAAATCCGAATCGTATCCGTAACCACCGAGCTCAATCGCTCCGTTCTTAAACGCAAGCTGGTTTGGCCTGAATCGCATCACGACATCGAAGCCCTGTAGCGCAGTGTCGATGCCGGGTTGAACGATGATGCTGTTATTAAAGAAACATTGTTGTCCGGTAGGATCGCCTTGAGTGTATCCGGTTGTGCCTTGAGGGAAGTATCCGTTAGCGATCAAATCGTGTCTTTGGGTTTTGATCTGTGCTGTGACTCCAAATTGGGCGAAGGCGTGAGCAAAGTTTCCTTGCAGATCCGAGTCGTAGTCGCCCCAGATTCCAACGCTGACATCAGCGCCAGCAGAATCGATAGAAAAAACGCGTTCGAGCCCCATGTTGCCAAAGAACCCCCCACCATTAAGTGATTGGTTGGCACGTATTTCCCCCAGCCAGCGTCCATCAAGAAAGTCCTCACATAGCCGTGTCTTTGCGCCAAGCGATATATAGGAACCCTGGTAGCCCAGTCCCCGTTCAGCGGCATTAGCTTCAACCCAAATTCGTCCAGGAAAAAGACCGGTGACCAAGTCGCCTGCGACCGGTTGAAATGCACCTGGTTCGTAAACTGGTCCTCCGCCACCGCCGTAAACGCCGCCCATTGGCTGCCCAATTTGTTGAGCTGGAGCACTCTGGACGACCGCGATCATAGACACGGTTAAAAAGCAGAGTAGAAACTTTGTCTTCATTGATGTCTCCCGAGACGAATCTCGACGCTATCACTGGGTTGTGAGACAAACACTACGCGCAGGTTGTGCTCGCGCAGAGCCTGTATATGTGAAAGAATGCATCGACACGTTTTTATCGGAACCATTAGTATTTTCAGAATGATTCGGATAATTGACATATTTTGAACTAACGCAAGCAGCCAAGTTGGCCGAGAAACCTGAGCAGATTTCAAAGACTGCTATCAGTTATGGTACGACCATTTGCGGCTAGCGATTGTGCAAACGACGAGTACTGTCAACACAAATTATAAAGCTTAACGATGCACTTAGAGCATTTCAAGAATTGGTATTCAGTCTCTGTCATTCTGAAGGATCTCTCGCTGGTCACGGAGATCTTTCACCTCGTGCCTCGATTCAGGATGACACCAGTGCAAAATCAAGTTTGAAACTGCTCTAGAAAACGAGTCAGCCCAAGAATCGAAGCAAGGCGTATTTCTTTTTTCCACTGCGCAAAACAATCATCGATTCGCTAGCAAGATCATCTTGAGTCAGCTGATAGGTGATGTCTTCCACTCGCCTGTTATTGATGTAGATGCCACCTTGCGAAATGGAGCGGCGAGCCTCACCTTTACTCTTTGACAATCCGGATCGAACC
>CAMYNE010000365.1 GCA_947259675.1 uncultured Pirellulaceae bacterium | reverse complement strand
TGGAATTGTTGGCATCTGGATATCATTGTCCGGATTTTCTTTTGAAGTTCTGCAACATATTCGCATCATTTTTCGTTCGGATGTATACCCTGCCACGAGAGAACTTTTTGAACAAGCATCGATATTCGGAATTGGTTTCGCGATTATTCTAACTTGTTCGAGTTTGGTTCGATTGTTCCCACTTGGGTTGTTAAGGAAAGAACTTCAAGCTATTAGCTTCTTTGTCCGTATTGGTCAAGCGAATCCGAACGCCCCTTGAGGCAAGTAATTTGGGGCACGCCACTACAACTCGCGCAGAACCGGAGAAACACCTGGCCCGAACAACGTAACTTTTTTAGTGAAGTTCAACAATAATTGCAAAGAATGCTTCACCTGAGTAGGACGTCGACGTGTGGGCGCGCATCAAAGGCCTTTTTTGCGTATGCGAATTGTTCCCCCCCGGCCCTTAACTGGCCGAGAACAGTTTGGATGGAGAGTTGCCAACCGACTGAGGCAGTAAACTGAGATCTGGGAGGGTGGTGCAAGAGAGATTGGCCCGTTTTGAACGTTCACCCGTGAATCGTTCCTTTCAATTTTTGTTCATGTTCCACATCCCTACTCAATTTGCGTGGACAAGTCACTCGAATGAGTCATCGCTTTTACTGTCACTTCATCGAAGCACGACCTTGTAGTAAAAGAACCTAAAAAACGATTTCATTGGATTTGTTTTGACAACGACTGGTTGGGGCATACAATCCATGCAGGACTTGAGCCGTTTTGCAATGACCCACTTTTCGATGCATGCCCAGCTGCCACTAGATTTTTTCTTCTGTTGAGATCATGAAATGGCCGTAGATAAAGAATTTGGCTGCCGTACAAAACTAATTGCATCGCTTCCCTTAAACGCAGGGTTGGATGGATGTGACGACGCTGCCGCAGATAGAAACGCGACTGCTGGTAGAGACGTCGGTGGTACAACGAATGGCGGAGGCGGAGGTGCGTGTGGAGGAGGCGGCGGACCAAGTGGTGAAGTGAATCCCGGAACTGGTTGTGAACTGCCAGGTGAAAATGGACCAAGTAACGGGCGATTCGAAACGGTCTGTTTCCTAGATTTGCCAGGAGAGGGAAACCAAGCTGGCGGAGGCGGTTTTGGAAGGAATTCCGGCTGTTCCGGTTCTTTGTGCGGTTACACGCCTTCGATAGGAAACAAGACCGTTCAACTCGGTGCTCCAAATAGCGGGGCGTTAGCGCCTCAAGTTTCGTTGACTTACAACGCGTTATCAACGGAATCTACTTTTTTTGGTCACGGATTTTCTGACCGAAATTCACGTTCGATCGTAGAGATCGACTCAACGACAGCAGAAATCCATCGCGGCGACGGACGGGTTTTCACGTACGATAACAAGGATGTGAACGGGGATTATACTACACCGCCAGGTGCCGATAGCAGCCTCAATAAAACGGGAAGTACCTGGACAGAGACGCGCCCCGACGGCTTTCAGATGGATTACAACTCCTCTGGCGATCTCGTCAAAACGACCAACGTTGCCGGTAGTATCACGACTCTCTTGTACACCGGAACCCCGTCCCGACTTGAAGCGATAGTCGATCCGTGTGGTGGACGCACAACGTATGCCTATTCCTCAGGAATCGTTGGCACAAAAATAGAAAGTATCACCGATCCCGCAGGTCGCGTGACGGAGTTTGTTGTCAACTCGAGTGACAATCTGGTGAAGTTCACTTCACCCGAACTCTGTGTCACGAGTTTCACATACGACGGCCAACACAATATTACCTCAATTATTGACCCAGAAGGCAATCGATCAACTTTTGGTTACGATGGCTCGTCGAGATTGACGAATTACGAAGATCCAGCGGGCAACAAGACGACTTACAGCTATAGCGTTTCGACAACCGTGATCCAAGACGCGAACGGGTGTACTATGACGTTTACATACGACGCCGACTACAATTTGCTTTCGCGAAAAAATGCGTTAGGGGCAGTCTGGACCTACACCTGGTCTGATGGGTTCATAAAGACTGCGCAGAACCCACTCGGCAACATTACGACCTACCTGCATCATTCGACCAGTTTTTCGGGGCCCCGGTTAGGGACGATCATCAGGCCGGAAGGTCAACGCACGACCTATAACTATGATAGCTCCGACAGACTTTCATCCATACGGTCGCCACTAGGATACCTGACAACATCAATTTGGAACGACAGCGATCAAAAGACGGCAAACGTTGATCCGTTGGGAAACCGAACATCTTATGCGTATAACGGTTTCAATCAAGTTGACAAAATTACGAACCCCTTGGGCGCAGTAACAACGCAGGTGCTCGACGCCAGTGGCAATCGGACCGCCATCGTCAATCCACTCGGTTTTCGAACCTCATTTACGTTTAGTGCGGCCGGTCAAATCACAACGACAGAAGATCCTTTGGGAAACCGCACGACTCTGACGCTTGACGACATGAATCGCGTCACGTCAAGAATGGATGCATTGGGAAATGTCACGACATTTACGTACAACAATAACGGCAAGGTCGTAAGAACTACGAATCCTTTAGGAGAAATAACTACCAATACCTTTGATTCGACAAGCCGGTTGGTAGCGAAAACGAATCCTTTGGGTGAAACAACAACGTATTCCTATGACGCCGTCGGCAACCCAATTGCAATGAAAAACCCGCTGGGGTTTACTACAAGCTATTCCTACGATGACGCAAATCAAAAAACAGCCATTCAGAATGCTCTCGGTGACGTAACCACTCAAATCTATGATTCTGCCGGCCGGAGTATTGCGACTCAAAATGCTCTGGGTTATCGAACGACCGTCGCATTTGATTCCAACGGCCTCAAAAGATCCGAGACAAATCCACTCGGCGAAATTAGTTCCACGGTTTACGATGCTAACGCTCGTCCGATCGCGTCTGTAAATGCGCTCGGATATCGTACAACAACTGTTTTCGATAACGCCGGTCGGCCAAATGCAACAGTTAACCCTTTGAATGATCGAACAACCACCGTTTATGATTCTGCCGGTCAACAGACTTCAAATGTAAATGCCTTGGGGAATCGAACGACATCAGTTTACGATTTGGCTGGACGAAGCATTTCCAGTGTCAATCCACTTGGACAAAGAAGTACTAACGTTTATGACGACGCGGGACGAAACATCGCGATTGTTAATCCAATTGGCGCACGATCCACATCCGTTCATGATGCAAATGGACGAACCGTCGCGTCAGTCAATCCTTTGGGCAATCGTAGCACGTCTGTCTTCAATAGTGCCGGACAAACGATCGCGACCGTCAATCCGCTTGGATATCGTAATACTTCAATATTTGACGACGCTGGAAGAGCAATCGCCTCAATCGATCCATTGGGTTATCGAAGAACGACAGTGTACGACCAGGCTGGGCAGGCAACTTCTCAAGTCGATGCGTTGGGTAATCGATCGACAAGCGTATACAACGACACTGGCCAGGCAATCGCCAATGTGGATGCCAACGGCAATCGAACCAGCTTTGTATTTGACGCGATTGGTCGGCAAATTCAAACAACTAATGCTTTGGGTCGCAAATCGGCCACAGTCTACGATAACGCCAACAGGACAATTGCCAGCGTTGATGCGCAAAAAAATCGAACCACAACATCGTATGATTTGGCTGGACGGCGAGTCTCCACGCGAAACGCTTTAGGAAACCTGAATACCTCAGTTTTCGACGCGGCAAACCTACAACTAGCAATTGTGAATCCATTGGGCTTCAGGTCGTCCAGTACTTACAACGCAGCGGGCCAAAACTTCAGGGCGACTGATGCACTTGGCAACATATCGACGACTGTTTACAACGCAGCTGGTCTTGCGATTGCAACAGTTAATCCATTAGGGTTCCGGTCCTCGGCAACCTACGACGCGGCCGGTCGCAACGTCAGTTCGATT
>CAMYNE010000364.1 GCA_947259675.1 uncultured Pirellulaceae bacterium | reverse complement strand
CTAACGCAAAAACACGATAGATCCTTCATCTCGCTCCACTCGATTCAGGATGACTTGAATCCGTGCAATCCGTTATCGATTTTGAGTCGTATCTCGTTTTGCTTGCCGGTCTGTGTCGTTGGCATTGCCGTTCTTATACTTCGCCAAGCGAGCTTGCATCAGTTTGTCATTGGATTTGGCAATCGTCTTCGCGCGTTGTTGCAGCTCTTTTGCTTTTTCAAAATTACCATTGGCCGATTCAGCCGCAGCTTGCGTTTCAAGTGCCCTTGGAGTTTCGCCGGTAATATCCATCGCTCGCTTCCAAAATTGCGATGCCTCTTGCGGTCGCAAAAACTCTTCGTCCGGGCAAGTCGCCAACATCCAGGCGAGCTTTTGAAGTGCAGCGCCAGTTGGCTTCAAATTGATGGAAGTCATATAGTCGTCGTACGCGTCTTGCCAACGGCCCAACATCTGATTCGCCTCGGCGCGATTTACAAGTGACATGGGACGATTTCCGCTCAAACCGACAACGCTGTCATAATCCGCGAAAGCTTGTTGATAGTCAGCCATTGCGTGGTAGCAATGTCCTCGGCCCGTCAACGCTTGCAGGTCGCCCGAATCTAGCTTCAGCACGAAATTGTAATCTGCGATCGCTTTTTCGAACTGCCCCGCTTGGTAGTACGCCTCGGCGCGATCGAAGTACGCCTTGGCGTTCTTGGGGCTCAACTCGATCGCTTTTGAAAAATCGGAAACAGCGTCCCCCAAATTGTGTTGTCGAACGTTGGCTATGCCACTACACAGCCACGCCCGCGCACGTTTGGGGTCGGCTTGGGTTGCCTGATCAAAATCTGTTGCGGCGCTGATTAGCGCTTGATCACCTTGTTCGAAATTGCCAGCCGCCAACAGCAAGTCGGCAGTTTCGAGTCGTTTTTCTCCGCGTCGATTCAGTCCCCAGGCCATTAACTTTTTGATGTAGGCATGATTTTTGTCGTTGAAATCCAGCGACTGAAGCTCTTTACAACTGTCGACGAATTGAGTGAAGTCTTTCGCTGTTTTTGCCGTTTTTGTCTGTTTGTAGACATCTGCGATTCGATCCTTTTGATCGGCCTCTGACATCTCCTGAGCCACCGCTGTGTTGAAAGCCAGAATGGCAAATGCGAGAAACGTCAGCAGTGAAATAGTTCCAGCAATCCGGCGAACGCGGCGTTCGAAATATTGGTTAATCATCACTTCCCTCCATGGAATCTTGAATTTGACGTTGTTCAGGCTTGAGGCTCGGTCATTCGCATTGGATCGAGCGCTTCATTAAGAGTTGCTTCGGGCAGAATTCCTTGTTCCAGGCAAAGTTCGCGAATGGTTTTACCGCTGGCAAAGGCTTCTTTGGCGAGTTTTGCTGCCTTTTCATATCCGATGTATGGATTGAGGCTGGTGCACATTGAAAGACTTTTTTCAACGAATGACTCGCAGACCTCGATGTTGGCCTGCATATCGGCTGCACAAAAATCGACAAACGCTTCGGTACCTTTGGCCAATAGTGTTACACTCTCAAGCGTCGTTTGTGCCATGACCGGCATCATGATATTCAACTGGAATTGCCCGCCGGCCGCTCCGCTGATGGTAATGGTTTGATCGTTACCCATCACCCGAGCCGTCAGTTGCATCATGCTTTCACACATTACCGGATTAACTTTTCCGGGCATGATCGAACTGCCAGGCTGACGGGTGGGCAACGCGAGTTCGTAAACACCGCATCGGGGGCCTGAACCCAACCAACGAATATTATTGGCAACATTGAAGAGCGTCGAGGCAATGGTTCGGAGATGGCCATGGCAAGAAACCAAGCCATCGCGCTGGGCATTTGCCTCGAAATGGTTGACGGCTTCGATAAACGGGATTCCGGTTTCCTCAGCCAGTACTTTGGCGGTTCGTTCACCAAACTCAGGATGCGTGTTGATTCCGGAGCCGACCGCTGTGCCGCCAACTGGCAATTCGCAAATCGGTTTGAGTGCTTGCTGAGCGCGCTTGGCCGACAATTCTATTTGTCTTGCCATTCCGCCGATTTCCTGACCCAGCCGGAGCGGCGTGGCGTCCATCAAGTGCGTGCGACCAATCTTGATGACCTGGTCCCAAGCCGCCGCTTTTTCCTTTAACGTTTCGGCAAATCGTTCCAATGCCGGAATAAGCTGATGGGTAATTTCAACTGCAACGGCAACGTGAATGGCAGTTGGAAAAGTATCATTGGTACTTTGGCCCATATTCACGTGGTCATTCGGGTGGATTGTCTTTTCGGGTGCAAAGCGGTCACCGCCGATCAATTCGATCGCTCGATTGGCAATCACTTCATTAACGTTCATGTTGGATGAAGTCCCCGAACCGGTTTGGAAAACGTCGATTGGAAACTGATCGTCCAGTTTTCCGTCAGCTACTTCGCGACAAGCGGCCAACATCGCCGCAACTTGTTCGGCGGTAAGGGGATTTTTTCCTGACTCGGTGAGTTTTTTTAAGTCTCGATTTGCTACTCCACAAGCGTATTTGACTCGACCCATCGCGTGAATTAACGCTGGCGGGAGTGTCCAACCGGAAATCGGAAAGTTCTCAACGGCACGCTGAGTCTGGGCACCGTAGTAGGCGTCGGCGGGCACTTTGATTTCGCCCATCGAATCGCGTTCTGTTCGCATTTCCTGAATCGGTTGTGTTTTGAGATCGGTCGCCATCGAATTAATCTTTCCTGGTTGCTGCGGTATGATAGCCGGTCGCGGTTGATCGACCAATACGAACGGCTGGCTCCAATGATGCTAGCCAGTTCTAATTTTATCCCAGTCGACGCTGGAAGGTAAGAACCGAAAACGGGTCGCCAAAGTTAAGCGAGTTTTAGTCGTTGCCGATTCACATGGGACACAAGAATGGACTTTCAAAAGATTAGAAAAGAATACGAAAACCGGGGAATCGATCCGTCACAATTGGCGGCCGATCCGTTGGTCCAATTGAAAGCCTGGTATGAAGAGGCGCAAGAAAATTGTCCTGGTCGCTGGTTTGAAACCAATGCGATGGCACTGGCAACAACCGATCTTGCCGGGCACGTGACGTTACGGTGGGTTTTGCTTAAAGGCATTACGGACGAAGGAATCCAGTTTTTTACAAATTACGAATCGACAAAAGGAAAACAGCTTGAGGCCAATCCTCGAGCTGCGGTGGCGATTCATTGGCCGTACCTCGGACGACAAGTTCGCATTGAGGGTGCGACGGAGAAAACCACGCGTGAAATTTCTGAAGAGTACTTTCACCTACGCCCGCGTGGCGCCCAACTCAGCGCGCTTGCGTCTCGCCAATCGGCAATGGTTGGATCACGTGAACAACTTGAACAAGCTCGAGATGCATTGGAGCGTCAGCATAAGAGTCAACCGATCCCGTTGCCGGAATTCTGGGGAGGTTATCTCCTGCGACCGGACCGCTTCGAGTTTTGGCAGGGGCGTGAGGATCGTTTGCACGATCGAATCGTTTACACCAGGGAAGAATCTAACTGGAGCCTCGTGCGGTTGTCGCCCTAGGTGGACAGCGCCACTTTCTATGAGCGGCAAGGCGCTTGCCGCCGGTTTTTCTGCATCGTACCGGCGGCTAGCGCCTTGCCGCTCACAGTTGCGGGCCGTCAAAATTCACTGTCGAATCGATTCAGAATCTCGATCAGGGGCAACCGCAAGCTTCATTTGCTTTCGCGCCAGCAAGTGCAGTTTTTTGTCGCGGAGAAAAAAATCGGCGGTACGAACGATTTCATAATCGCTCGGTATTTGTTGGCTTAGTTCGGCAACGTGTTCGCTTGTCGTAACAAACATGGCAACTGGGCACGCCTGAACAAACTGTTTTGGTGTCAAGCGGACTTTGGGTTTCCAGTCTTTTTCACGTTCGAGATCGCCGGCTGACGCTATCCTACAACAAGTTCAAATATGGGTCGATTTCCGTAAACAACCCAGCTGGATTCCAAAGCACGATACGTCGCGACTTTGACTTCCGGGTTCGCGGCAGCGATCTCGTTCAGCAATTCCCGACTATTTTGTTGCTGACTAATGGCCTTCGTTGCAAACCCAAACAGCATAATCGCCAACACGATCGAAGCAAAAATGTTCGTCGCCACGAGCGGCTGACGATACTCCTTTCGGATTTGCCAGATGCCGACCAGACCACATGAGATCGGAATCAAGGCAACAGCAATCAACCACCATTGTCCGTCAAGAATATTCATACATAAATAGACGAATCCCGATGCAAATATAAAGCCGGCCAGAATCATCCCAGCGGACGCGGCCGTCATCCAGAAGTTGGCAACAGAAGCGGATTCTTTTCTGGACCAACGATGCAAACAATCCGCGGTTAGAATTGCTAACGCACCGTAACAGGGGGTCACGTAACTGGGCAGCTTGGTCTGAGCAATCGAAAACAGTCCAACTTGAACGCCGATCCAGCACAACAGAAAAACAGTTGGCATTTCCAGCCGGGATTTCGATTGCTTTCCCAAACCGATCGCAACCGGGCCCCAGAATACGGACCAGGGGAAGAACCCGATCAGGATTGCCAACGGATAATACCACAGCCCTCCTCGGTGATTTTCAAAGGCCGTCGTCGCTCGTCCAAAATGCTCATTCCAAAAAAACAGTTGAGTAAAGTCGCCTTCGGTCCTGAGATCGACCAGGAAATACCAGGGACCGGCAAGCATGAGAACCACCGCCAAGAGCGTCAACGGACGCATCGCCCACACGGTTTTCGCGAAGTGTACTGGATGAAAAGGCTTCAAAATCATCCGGATCGGCGACAGCATGCGTCCAATCGCGGTTAGTCTTTTCGCATCATGGCCCGATTCTGGCTTCAGCCTTCCAATCAACATGAACGTGCCAATGATGGCCGAAGGTATCACGAAACCGACGGGACCCTTGGCAAGCACTCCAAGTCCCATTGCTCCGTACATGGCCACCACCGCCAGCCAATTTTTGGGAAACCATCGGTTGTCGTGACGAAGTCTTGCGGTTTTTTCGAAAGGTGCAAACGTAGCCAACACGTAAATCATCAATGCGATCGTATAGCAAAAAATCAATACCGAATCTGGAGTTGCGGCGCGTGCTGCGACATCGAACATCAAGCTCGTCGCAAGCATCATTGATGCGAGCAACGCTACCGCTGATCCCAACAATCGTCTTGCGATCACATAGGTGGCCAGGACGCTTCCAACGGCCAAGATGGCGGACCAGAACCTGGCGGCAAACTCGTTGATGCCGAAGACTTCATAGCTTGAAATTATCAACCAATACAGCA
>CAMYNE010000363.1 GCA_947259675.1 uncultured Pirellulaceae bacterium | reverse complement strand
AAGACCGAAAGTCGATCGAATCCTGTGCCGACACGTTTACGTTGAGCATCGCGAAGCTCAACAGCAATGTCGCTAAACCCTGTTTTCGAAATGATTTGGTTCTCAACATAAAGTTGACCAATTATTTGTCGGCCTCGAATTTTTCAGCCCATGCTTTGAGAACTTCCTGACAATGCTTGGTCCCATAGTTTTCCAATTTACCACTATTTGCGATCGTAGTTGTAATTCGGGCCAATTCTTTTTCCGCAGCGGGGTTCTTTTCAATAAATGCCTCAATCGACTTTGCGGCTGAGTCAACCTGTTCATCGGTATTGGTTTTTTGGATGAGCCCACGAAGCAAGCCCGTCAATTCTGTATTTTGACGCATTTGGTCGGACTGGCGTTTCATTCGTCGGTTGTTTCGGGGGCCGTAATCTTTGGCCCACTGTTTGATGGTTGTCTGGTGTTCTATGTTTCCGATCGAATCGACTCGTTTGTTTCGAACCCAGCGAGTCACGACCGACCCGAGTTGGCGTTGCAGAGGATTGTTGTCTTTGATCAGCTTTTCGATCTCGGTAACTGCCTCTTCGACTTGCTGTTCAGCGGCGTCTTTGGAGTTGAGCTTGCGGATCTGAGCCATGAGATTCGGGTCAATGGCGATCGGCGCGTCCTGAATGGACTGATTGTTCGGCAAGTATTTGTTAATATCGGGTGACTTGTCTGAGCCGGTGACATTGGCAATCGCCTGGAGGATTTTTGGGCCGTCAGCGTGCGCAGCCGGCTGCACCAGCGCGAAATTCGCTGCCACTTTTTTCTGATTGGCGACAATCACGGTTACTTCGACGTTGCGATTCAAACCATAAGCGCCCGGTCCCTCGATACCTTCAGTGGAATAACCGACAAGCGTGTTTTCTGGGAAATAGTTCTGGATGCGGTTCAAGCGGTTTTGCGTTTCGGTCGGATCGCCTGAGAGAAAACAAATGCCGCGGTGCAAATCGTCTCCGCCTTCTTGATCGCAATATCGCATAACGGCGTTGGCCAGCCCGAATGCTGGCCGAGAGAACTTGTGAACAAACACGACCACGATTGGATTGTCGCCGGCCGCTGTTACGAAGTCAGTATCCGTACCGGCTTCATTTCCAAATGCAGGCTTGAAGTTGAAACCCGGGATCGCCTCACCCACTTGTGGTCCCGAAAAGACTTTGTCGACTTGGTCTTGCGCAGCGCTCCAGGCACATAAGGAGAGGAGCAGCCCACAAGACAAAATGTTTTTGAACATGATGACCCCGCATACCAACTGTTGAATTGAGATTCTATTTTGGCGCTTTCGGGGTATCGCCGTCAATTCACAAAAGCTGTTGGAACAGGAACTGAGAAGAGGTTTATTCCTTATGAAGAACCTGCATTGGCAGCCGGTCTTCACATACCTCCCCCATCACGATGCCTTCGGCCCGCAGAAGCATGCCCGTGGCGCGTTTAAGATTCATGAGCGCCAGGTTGTACGTCGATTCGGATAGCAGGAACTCACTTTCGGCGAGGGCGAGCCTTGCCTGTTGATCTAACAGGTTTTCAAGAGCGAGTGTGGCGGTTTCGCCTTCCCCCGGGAGTTGTCGCCAGCGTTTGTTAAGCGCGTCTAACTGGGCGGCGCGAGCATTCATGGCCTCCGCTTTAGCAAACAATTCCTGGCTTGATGTCTGTACCTCACGAACCGCGACTTCGACTTCAAGCTTTACGGTTTCGAGCGTCGTCCTGTATTGGTTTTGTAGTTGTCTCAACTCGAGCCGTCGTCTGGTGTATCTAGCCTTGGCGGCTCGATTGCGTACAGGGATTTCGTAGTTGAGCCCGACGGAGTAACTTGGTCTACCCGTGTCGAACTGTTGGTTGAGGGCATCGCCAATGTTCGCGTTGCCTTGCAGTCCGGCGATGTAGCTTTCTGTTAAGAGGTTCAACATTGGGAGCAATTCGTGATCCGACATTTGCAATCGAATTCCCCCTGCTTTGATCTGTTTGAGAGCCTGAAGAACCTCTGGCCGATTTTGAATTGCCATCTGCATCGATTCACTCATCTCGGCATCGAACACAACATGAGTCGGTTGATCGAGAGGTATCAATTCGATTTGCTCAAACTCTCCCAACTCCGGGTCGTTGACGAGGGAGCGTAGTCTGGCTTCTGCGTTTTTGACTGCCATGCGAGCCCGAATTAGTTCAGCGTAACGGGTTGTTGTCGATGCTTTTGCACTGATGATTTGCGTCTGTTGAGCATCGATGGCGCCACGTTTTTCGAGAATGTTGTAGATTTCATTTGCTCGTTCGTACGAGTTCATTTTTTGGAACAAAACGCCGCGCTCGAGATACAACGCCCAATAGGCGCGAGTGACTTCAAGTAAGTGAGACTGGACCTGTCTTCGAAATTCATCGTCAGCGATTCGTTTGTCGATTTTTGCCAGACAAACCAGGCTTTCGTTATAGACTCGGCCACCGCCGCGAAGCAGCGGTTGGTTATAACTAAGGAACAGCCTGGCGGTACCCTGCGGATTGGGATCGAAAAAATCCGAGTTGGTTTCCTGGTACCCGATTCCCTGGCTGATATCAAACTGACCACCCAAACGGTTTGTCCGGCGAACGCCGGCTCGCCCGGTCCATTGTTGGTTGTTATAACGGGTACCCCCGCCACCGACGGTGAGGGAGCTGCCTACAGGATCACTCAGATCGTCCCATCTTGTTTCGAAGTAACGAGTAAAGTCAAACGCGGCGTCGGCTTCAACGATCGCCGTTTTTCGAATCAAGGGCAGGTCGCTGAAAACTTTGATTTGTGTCGAATATTGAAGTGTTCGAACCAGGATCTCGTCGAGCGTGATGTCAAGTCGTTGGGTTTTCCGCAGGGGTTGAGAAACCAGATCGGACCACCACACGTCGATCGGATTATCGACTGATAAGTCGGCCGGATCGACGAGCGTCACCGAAGGATCCTGAACAGTCTCAACAATGGACGATTCAAGCTGCGAACTTTGAAGCGGATCTGTGTATTCGCCAACAGGTTCATTGTGTCCGGTCAACTGAAACGCATGAGTTTCGGTTTGTAGAAAGACACTACAACTGATCGCAAAAATCGTCGCAAAAATGGCTGTTTTTCGCATCGGTTTCAGTTTTCGACCGCTTTCTGGAAATGAACAGACGTAATGGTGACGTGATATTTGGTGAGTTATTTTGTTATCGACTCTGTTGTTTCAATCCGTTCAATCTGGAGGTTTGCTAGTATCCAAACAATTGAAAGTCGCTACCGGTTTATTCGTTTAAGAAAAAACAGGTGTTATGGCTAACTTTGACGATCAGTAAAGGTGTTCGGGTCAGCTCGATTGCCGTTTCAATGCCAGGCCGACTGGCTTTGCGTTCTCATTCGACGCAACCAGCTTACGGTTTTTTCTGATAGAACTTCACCAACACTTCCGCGCGCTGAGCGAAAGCTGACGGTACCTGGTTGGCCCGGAAACAGTCTGGCACCATCATCTGCACGCAGCGCTATTTGTCCCACGAACCGAGGGTCAACTAGCTCAAATGGCTGTTCTTCGTCGACGTCGAGCGTGTCATCTTCTGTCTTAAGTGGTCGATACTTTACCGGCAACGGTCCGCCCGCTGTTGAGGCAAACGCGGGGTGTGGCAAACTCACTCTGGCTCGAGGATTCACTTGTTCCAGAATTGCTTGAAAGTAGCCGGGCCCCTGACCCCAGATATGTACGTTGATCTCACTACCCGTTCTATTCTGAAACAATTCGAAGTCGTGTTGGGCAATGAGTGCCTGAACGCGTTTGTGCTGGTTGGATCCGATCGAACAAATCTTGTGCCCGGGTGCAAGGTAAGTCCCCAACAAGACATCAAGGTCGTCGGCGATAATTTGTCCTGTGATTTGAGCCCGAATTTGAAGGTTGTCTTTTTGTTCAAGTCGTTCGTGCAGGCGTTCAATCAAGGAT
>CAMYNE010000362.1 GCA_947259675.1 uncultured Pirellulaceae bacterium | reverse complement strand
CCGGGTCGTCGGTGCGCTCCGTTTCGACGGTGAGGGTGGGAAGAAAATCTGCTAACAAAACCGTTCCGTGGGATTGCAGTACCGATTGGTCGATAACGTTTTGAAGTTGCCGGATGTTGCCGGGCCAATCGTACTGCTTCAGCTTGGCAATTGCGTCCGGCGCAACCGATTTAAGTTCTTTGCCGAGTTCCTCGTTGGCAGTTTTTCGGAAGTAGTCAATCAAGAGCTCGATATCGTCGCCACGATCACGTAGTGGCGGAAGATTGATGGAGTAGCCGTTCAATCGGTAGAACAAGTCCTCGCGAAACTTGCCCTCCTTGCAGAGCTGTTCAATGTTGCGATGGGTCGCCGCCAAAATTCGCACGTCCGCGGTCAGGACTTCATTACCACCGACGCGTTGGAACTGTTTTTCCTGAAGGACACGAAGCAGTTTGCTTTGCAGTGTTGCGTCCATGTCGCCGATCTCGTCGAGGAATAGCGTGCCACCGCTGCATTGTTCGATTTTTCCGATGCGTTGCCGATCGGCCCCAGTGAACGAACCTTTTTCGTGACCGAATAATTCGCTTTCCAGCAGAGCTTCCGGGATCGCGGCGCAATTGATCGCCAGAAAGGGTTTGTCGTTCCGAGAACCGTTTTGAAATATTGCTCGGGCGACCAGTTCTTTGCCAGTGCCACTTTCTCCTCGAATCAGTACCGAAATATTCTGGGCAGCCACGCGGCCGATCGCCTTGTAAACTTGCTGCATTCCTTCACAACAACCAATCATGGCGGAAGAGGAAATCACCGGCTGGTCGGTTGCGTCAATCTCAACGGTCTCGACCATCATTCGACGAACATCCAGCGCTTGTCGTACGACCTTATTGAGTGAACGTACATCCAATGGCTTAAGCAAATAGTCCAAAGCACCCAGTTGCATGGCTTGAATTGCCGTTTGGCTGTCGCGACTGCCGGTCATCACGACGACCGGCAGCTGAGTATCGATCGTCTTTATTTTCCGAAATACGTCCAGCCCGTCCTCGTCCGGCAATAGGACATCCAACATCACAGTAGCAGGTTGTTTAGTTTTGATCGCTTCGATTGCAGTTGATCCCGAATCGGCACTCAGGATTTCGATCCCGGAATTGACGAATACATGTTGAAACAGAGCAACAATTGCCGGTTCATCATCGACAACCAGCAGTTTTATTGTTGGCTCGGAACTGAATTCACTCATGCCGTGAAGTTTTCTTGACGAATAATTTGCATTTGCATACTGCGATAAAACTAAAACCGCCTAAATCGCGAACATTCGCCAACTGACTGTTACGACACATGTCGAGTTATTCTATCGTATCGCCAGATTCAGTGTCCGACATATCCAGGCGGATGCGATGAGTATTAAGCTCAAAATCATCGACGTCAAGAATACGGATGACAATCGCAGTGATATTGTCCTTGCCGCCGCACCCGTTGGCGAACTGAACGAGTGAATCAGCGATGACATTTACGTGATTGCCGGAAAGCACTTCAGCAACCTCCTGCTCGCCTGGAAAGTAGTTGCTCAGCCCGTCGGTGCACAAGAGCAGGACATCGTGCTGCCTGGCTTCAAACATCAGCGTTTCGACGGCGACCGAGTCGTCGTTTCCCACCGATCGAGTCAGGCAATGTGAGAACTTTTGGATGAGGGTGGGATCAATGTCCTTGTATGTTGAGACCATTTCACTGTAAATCGTATGGTCAGTCGTCAACAAATACACTTCATCTTTTCGTTTCAAATAGAGCCGCGAGTCACCGACGTGACCGACAATGGCATTGCCGTCGACGATCATCAACATCGTTAAAGTGGTTGCCATCCCGTCAAGGTTTGGGTCAGAGTCGGCAATCTCCCGGATCTTGCGGCAAGTCTCGTGAATCGCGCGTTCAACGAGTTGTGTCAGTTTGTAGTAGCCGACAGGGCTTTGGTTGGCATGCTCAACTTCAGTCCAGTGTTCGCAAAGGTATTCAAGCGTAAATTCGACAGCTTTATGAGACGCAACTTCGCCCGCTGTATGCCCACCTAACCCGTCACAGACGATGAAGACTCCCTTGGAATTGTCGACGTAAAAATAGTCCTCGTTGATCTCTCGATCCTGGCCGGCATCGGTTTTCGCTGAAGATTCATAAATCATTTTTGTCCTGGCTGTGTGGGTTTGGTTAGACGACGAGACCGGTGCTATTTCGACTTTCAGAATCGCCTATGAACGGATTCAGTGCTCTGAAACGAGGCGCCGTTACTTGCCCTGTTGTTGAATAACATTGAGCAAAGCATCGCCCGATGTAAACTCTCCGACGATTGTGGTACCTGGAAACATAAGTTTGGGCACGGTTCCCGAGCCAACTCGTTGATAAAGTTTAACATGTTGGGCAATATATTGACTCGGGGTTTGACTTGAAAACTCTGTTTCCAGTTTCTCACTTAGCGATGGCTGATTTCCATCCTTCGCAGTGCCCAACATCTCGATTGCTTTGGCTTTGGATTCAGCGAATGTCGCATTTCCCGGCGTTGTCATCAAATATTCGTGAAACGCGGGGAACTTTTCTGGTGCGACCCGCCAAAATGCAATTGCCAATTGAGCTATTTCGCAGGCTTCGGCCATGCGAGGTCCCGTGGTTGTAATGGCCGAGTTGCATTTGGTATTCAATGGCACTGGCAAAACAATTACGGCGAGGTCGTCACCTAACTTTTGTTTTGCGCCCGAAATTGCTGCGTGGGTTCGACGACAGTGGTCGCATGTGTAATCAAACATCTCAATAAAGACGTGCTTCGCGTCCGGCTTACCGAGCAGCGGCCATTGATTGATATCGAGCTGAAAGCTACCCCCCTGCACCGAAACCAATCGACGATTCACTGGTTTTTCACTCGGGTTTGCTTTTTGTGTTGCTGACTTTGTATTTCCATTGGTCTCCTGAGTTGTCACGAGCATCGCAGATAGCGTCGATGGGCGAAGCAGGGTTGCAATTTGCATTTTTGTGCGGAATAAAAGTGAGAGTTGATTATCGGTCGCCCCGCCTGAATCAGCCGGAGGAATAAATTCGAAAATTTCGCCTGAATTTTCGCTGTCGCTTGGTTCGTCGTGCTCAATGAATTGGTAAGTGACCGGCTTGAATAACAACTGACCACCAACCAGTATTCCAAAACCAACCAAGCTCAATAAAGCAAGCTTGCGCATTGTCTTCATTCCCAGCGGACGGGTCCATATCAAAATGCCTGAGATGATTAATCCGCATGTGTGCGCGGCCAAGCAGTAACTACACAGGTGCTTGACGACAAAAATCTGGAGTGACGTGAACCAGATCGCGGCCAGCCCTGCGGACAAGCCTCCCAAGATAACAATGGTCCAGGCGAACGAACGCATCCACGCCGGTGTTTGACGGAGCGAACCTACAACCGTAGCAGTGAGGACGGATAGGTAGAGTCCCAGAGCCAACACGCTCACCGGAAGACCCAACCATCGCGACCAGCGGCTGTTAACCACATCGTTACAGTCAAAGATTTGCCCACCACCGCATCCCGCGATTTTGGAGGACGACATGGCAACGGTGACGAGGTAGGCTGTAATCCCCAGTGCAATCACGCTGGCAATCGCAATGGCCCAGCGTGCTCGGACAGAAGGAAACGTCAATCCCTCGAACTCCACACTCGCTGAAAGAGGGCTTCCTGGTTGAGAATCAGACGGGAAAAAGCCGGCAGCTGATTGGATTGATTGATCCATTGTTTGGTTTTCTTTTCCATGAAATGCGTTTTCGAAAATTTCATAACTCACGCGTCGTTTGCAATCATCGTGCCAATTCAAAGATCCATGACAATTTTTGGATGAAGTTCCATTCTGACGGGTACGAATTAACCGCTGTGAACAATATCTGTTCGCGCGAACAATGACTAACCACTCACAAAGTTGTCACCTTCCATAAGCTTTGGATGGCCTAAAT
>CAMYNE010000361.1 GCA_947259675.1 uncultured Pirellulaceae bacterium | reverse complement strand
TCCGCTCAGCGATTTGGCAAGTCTGGGATATGTGACGATCGAACTATTGTGCGGGGCGCCGCCTTTTCATGGGATCAAGGACCTGCCAAGTCTGCTTGATGCCAAACGAACTTTGTCAAGTCGGCTTTCCGAAATGATGCCCGAGGAAGTGGCCTGCAACGATTTGCTGATGTCATTTTGCCGGGGCCTGATCGCGTCTGAACCACAAAGACGATTCCCCAGTGCCGAAGCTGCAGAATTGGTTGAAGAAGGTGCCGCCGCTTTTCATCGTCAGTTAATCAAAAACGACTTGGCAAGCGAATACGAAAACGATATTCGGATTTGGATTGACGAATTGCTGGAAATGGAAATCCAAGAGTCGGAATTGATGTGAACGGTAGGGCTAGGCCCAGTCGCAACCTGTCGTCTGTCTGATTCGTTCCTCAAAGTTGCCAAGGAGTCCCCCGATCACGTCCCACTTGACCGCGCGGCGAACTTCAATATCACCGTGCTGATTGACTCGCACAATCGAAGTTGCATCGACACCGGCACTCTTGAGATCAGTGGTATGGAGTTCTCCGTCATTGATGATTTGATCAAGCGTTGCGCCCGTCATTTCAATAAATTTCATATTCCGTTTTCCGCTCTGCTGCGCTAGCTAAGACAAATGACAACTGGAAAGCCGCAACAACGCGGTCTGCTCAAACTAAGTCTAACATGGATCTATCGGGATTGGAATTCGCCGTCGATGGTCGTCGAACCGGATTCGTCCACAAACGAAGTTGATTCGTGCGAGATCTTAACCTGATCAGCGTGGGCTTGCTGAACTGATTTCATGATCGACATGAGTTCGTCAATCCGTTCCTGTTTATTGGCCAGCGCATCGGCGATCCAGTCCACAATGTCCCGCTCGCTCAGATTCAATTCCTGACCGATTTGACTGATTGTGGATGTTCCTGAAATAAGACGCTGCACAACCCCATCGCGATACTTTTGCGAATACCGGGCCGCTCGGTTTCTGCGAATGACCAGCGACTCTGTTGTGCGAATGTAGTTTCCAGCGGACTCGGTTCCCATTTCCGAAGGATTGTAATCCCCAACAGAACGCTTGCGACCAGCCAAAAACACTTCGCGTTGATTGCACTGAATACAATACCAGGGCCCCACCCGAAAAAATCTGACCAAACGCAACGTGATGCTGTCCAGCAACCATAAAATAGAGTTACCAACTTTTCGCACATGCGGGATGTTCTTCATGCAGTAAGAACAGTAGCCCATTTTTGGTCGTAATGGCGACATTAGAATTCCCATACGCTTAGCTTGCGTCTATTCTACTCAAAATCTGGTTTTTTACCAATCTAAGGATCTGCGGACGATTCAGGTGAATCCGATTGGTTTGATAAGATACGTCGTCTACAGGATTTGTGCGTTTGTCGATCAAGAATATGACTGGTGTTTGATGCCTTCAAAAAAACTCAATAACTCGGATTCGAATCAAGGCGATTTGGCCAATCTGGATGTCGACATCGACGAAGAGCACATGCGGTTGGATTCATATCTCGTGAAACATTTTTCTCAGTTCAGTCGAGCTAAGATTCAGCGCGCGGTGGCTGGTGGTTGCGTCAAGATTGACGGTATTCCCGCAAAATCGTCGACTCGTTTGAAAGCCGGGCAGCGTGTTGAGTTCTCCCCGCCGCCCAAATCAAGCGACACGCAAATTCCCGAAGAAATTCCGCTGAATATCATTCTTGAAGACGATGAATTCGTTGTGATCAACAAAGCACCGGGAATGGTCGTTCATCCTTCCAAGGGTCATTGGTCCGGAACGTTGACGGCCGCTCTTTCATTTCATTTCAAACAGCTTTCAACGATTGGTGGTGCGACTCGTCCGGGTATTGTTCATCGTCTTGATCGTGACACGAGTGGCGCGATCATCATTGCGAAAACAGACGATGCCCATTCGAAATTATCCCAACAATTTGAAGCACGCACGGTACAAAAAGAGTATTGGGCAATCGTCTCTCCAGCGCCGGACCGCGATCGCGATATGATTAACAAGCCGATTGGAGCTCACCCGTATCAGCGCGAAAAGAAGGCTATCCGCTCAGATCATGCGACTAGCCGCCCTGCTCAAACCACTTATGAAGTCGTGGAACGATTTGCCGGGTTTGCGGTGATTCGGGTCACGCCCAAAACGGGTCGCACTCATCAGATTCGTGTTCATATGACTCATGCGGGGTGCCCCATTTTTTGTGATCGACTTTACAGCGGTCGCGCCCGGGTGTCCCTGGGCGAACTATCCGGGAAGGCTGTTGACAACGAAATCCCGTTGTTGGAGCGACAAGCGTTACACGCGCACAAGATCAAGTTTTCTCATCCAAAAACTGGCGAACTGATCGAATGCGTAGCCGAATTGCCAGAAGATTTGACAAACACGCTTGAACGAATCCGTGAGTTTCGAAGCTTGCGATCTTAATCAGGGTTAGTCCACAATTTTCATGCTCTTAATTAACGCTTCAAAAGCTTTTGCGTTATCGCCAATCGTTTTTGCTGGACCATAGAACTTGACGAAATAATTGAAGTCGTCTCCTGTTTCGATGATCGAACCGAGCATTCGATAGTTGTCGCGATCAGTTTTTGGCGCAACGGGTCCGCCCATACTTTCCGCGAAAGTTCCGGTCAAATCCACCATATGAACGGTATTGCCGGCGACTGTCATTGTCTTCGACTCAATGCCTTCAAGCGGAGTGCCGTCGGCGTTTTTGAATTGCCCAATCCAGCGATCGATATTCGCTTGTACGGATCCACCGGCAGCCATCATGGTCAAGCGACCGTCCTTTTCGTCGCCTTCCGATTTTGGAATTTCAAACTCGGCTTCAAGCATCGTGGAACGCGGCACTACCTTCTTCCAGGACCCCGTTGCTGTGAACTCGATGTTCCCGTCATCGACTTTGAAAACGATCGGCTTATCCGTGGAAGCAGCCGCCTTCGCTTTTGGCAGATTCATGCTTTGGATCAGGGCTTTGAACGCGTCCGAGTTAGCGTCGATCGTTGCCTTGGGTCCATACAGCTTGACAAAGTATTTGCCAAGTTTTTCGGTTTCGATCACAGAGCCCAACATGCGATAATTTTCACGCTTGGTTTTGGGGCTAACAGGGCCACCCATGCTATCAGCAAACGTACCGCTGATATCCATCAGATGAACCGATTGACCCGCAACCTTTGTTTCGGTTAGTTCGAAATCCTCGACCGGTTTGCCCTTCGCTGTCGTGAACTGACCAGCCCAACGATCGATGTTCGCTTTGACACTGCCTCCGGCTCCCATGATGATCAGGCGACCATCTCGCTCGTCACCGCCAACTTTTGGAATCCTGAATTCTGCATCAAGCATGTTGGAGCGCGGCTTCACCTTTTCCCATTTGTTGGTGGCGGAAAACTGAATCTCGCCGTCGGCGATCGTAAATACGGTCGGCGTGTCATCACCCGACTGATCCTGGGCGAATAGAATCGTTGGCGTCGAAGTTAGTGTAAACAACAAACAAACATAAATCTGGAAACTGCGCATTGATCTATCCTGAATGGGTCTTTGGTGTGTAAAGACTGGACGGTTAAACTTATAAAAGAAGTGCCAGCAACCAGCCGAGCAGACTAATTGTCCCAATTCCGACGATGATCGCAACAACCAACAAGATTTGCTGTCGTTTTTTTTTAGTTTCTTCGGCCGTTGCCTTTTTTACGTAAGATTTTGGAATCGGGCAATTTGGGTCGGTAAAGACCCGATCGCCATCTGTGTTGGCACCCTTCGGTAACTCAAGCCTGCGGAAAACCATATCAGCACGAATCCAGTCCTCCCAGTCTTCTCTCCAGACATAACAAGCCGCGTTGATCTTCTTTTCGTCGATCATCGTCGTAATATTTTTGCCTTTGATCGGACCAATTTCGCCATCCTTAGGGTGCCTGACGTACCAG
>CAMYNE010000360.1 GCA_947259675.1 uncultured Pirellulaceae bacterium | reverse complement strand
AGTGTCCGAATTCTGAATCGACGAATGAACGATTTCTTGATTGACTAACTCCTGGTCTTAGTCCCACTCTTAATCTTAATCGTATTCTCATCATGCCATCGGCACGCAACTGAATAATTATTATACGCTGTCAACGCAATCAGTGACCAGCATTCCCATGGCCAGCGATTGGTCCAGCAACCGGGATAAGCCAGAGAAGGTTAACCGGATCTTCGCGAAAGCTTGGTAATTCGAAAGTCATTTTTTCCTCGGGTTGCCATCCATCACGTTCAATTCTCACGTTCTGGAAGTCATTGGCGAGTACGGTTGACAGCGAATCAAATCCGCAGGTGTGTTTTGGTCCCAGCCACGTCCAGTTTCGCCAAGGCATCGCCGCCAGGCCACTGATCTGCTGCAGGATGCGATTCTTGGCATCCATTTCGATTGAGCCCTTCAAGCGGATTGCGATTTCGACACGCCGAAAGTTCTTGGGATCTCCGACATGCATTTCAACGATCGGCTGCGGGCAGAGGCTCATTCCGACGGTGGCGGCCATGAAATCATCGCCACTTTCATAGGTAGCCAAACCTCGAGGCGGAAAATGGCCTCCGTCGATGGCGAAGTAATTTACTTCACATCCCATCACGGATTTATAGCTCGCCAGAATTTCCTCTTGAAGTTGAGTAAACGGATGTTCGTCCGTGGATTGACAAGCATCCCAAAATTCGCGAGCCCTGTTGATTCGCTTAAATAGTTGCGGATTGGTTGGCATCGGCCAGCAGATCGCATTTTCGGCCGCACACTCATCGGCGTAACCGTGAAATCCTTCGAGTCCGCTCCAGGGTGGAATCACGGCCAGCGTCGTCCGGATTCCAGATTCGGGCGTCTCGATCAGTGCGGCTCCGTTACCTTCTTCAAACCAGACGATTTCCAGCTCATCTGTTTTGGGAACCGGTCGACCATCGGAATATTTGCAATGGGTGCGGGGCAGAGCAGGGGGCACACCTTCTTTCATTTCGTCTTCGTTAATCACAAACGGACCCGGAACCAGGTTGCGAACCCAACAGGCGCGGGTCCCGAACCTATCGTCGGATCGTCCTTGGCCGCTCAAGTAGAAGAAGACAGCTCTTGCGTCGTGCTCCACGATCGCATCAAGACTGCCGTAGGGCGAGGTTTCAAACAGTAAATTTTCAGGATCGGCGTGACCCACGTGCGACCTCGTTGGCTTGATAAGATGAAACTGTTGTAAACTGGCGGGGGTACGGTACAAAACAACCTATTTCATGGCCCTGTTGTATCCAAGTAGCAACTTTATAATCAATCTACAATCCTGGCCCCGGCTTTCAATCAAATCGGCAGTTAATGAAACAAGAATTCGCCATCAAAGTTGAATCACTTGGAAAGACCTACTCGGATGGAATTATCTTTCGACGGAAGCTCCAAGCGCTAAAGGATGTTTCATTTAGTGTAAACCAGGGTGAGGTGTTTGGCCTGCTCGGTCCCAATGGCGCGGGAAAAACAACGCTTGTCAAAATCCTGCTGGGCATCATTCGCAAATCGGGTGGCTCGGCAACGATGTTGGGCCTTTCCGCCGGGAGTCGATCTGGTCGGAAAATGGTCGGCTATTTGCCTGAACACTTGAGAATTCCACCGCATCTGACCGGCTACACAGCGCTTGAGTGCTACGGAAATCTGAGCAATGTTCCATCCTCGGTTATCCGTCAAAAACGGGACGAGTTATTGAGGCTGGTTGGGCTGGCGGATCGCGCTACCGATCGTGTCAAGAAATATTCCAAAGGGATGTTGCAACGCTTGGGGCTTGCTCAGTCACTGTTACACGATCCAAAACTGCTTGTGCTCGATGAACCCACCGATGGCCTGGACCCTCGGGCTCGTGCAGACATGCGGCAGATTATCAAGGAATTGAAAGAGCGTGGCGTAACGATCTTTCTCAATAGTCATATCCTCCAGGAAGTCGAGATGATCTGCGAACGGGTCGCAATTCTCGATCGAGGTTGTCTGCGTTACTGCGGAACGGTGAGTGAAATCGGCGATTTCGTTAATTCGCTTGTTGGAGCCTCCGGCACGGGGATGATCGTGGACGTCGAAGTTCAGGGTGATCCCGAAGGAATTAACAGTGCGTTTCAGGAAACCAAATTCGAGATAAAATCATCGGATGGAAGTCAGAACTTCATGGTTCGGGTCAACATGAAAGATCAGCCAGAAGTTGACTCGCTGGTCGACCGCTTGAGGGACCGCGGTGTCAGCCTTGTCGGTCTTAACAAACAACATGTCTCACTTGAAGACGCGTTTTTGCAAATTGTTGATGACCCCAATGCTGAACTTTCAAAGAGCTGAGCGAAAAAATAAAGGCAATTCATGCGACCGTATTTGGCCATCATTAAAGATTCGTTTCGTGCAGCGTTTGCGTCGAGGGTTTTGTACGTGCTGCTCGGATTGATTACGTTGCTGCTGCTCGCCCTTGCGCCAATTCATTATCGAGAAGTACTTGACTGGAAAATCAAGCGCGATCAACACCTCCCGGACCCGGCATTACTGGTCGAACGGCTCGTCGAACGTAAAGACGATCCCGATAGTCGGGGTATTTCCCGGATCTGGGAGTTACTTCCGGAAGACCTCCACGAAAAACTGATTGCGATCGTCGAGAGAGATGATGCCGAAGCTCAAGCATCTCAAGCACTCGCATCAACAGGCTCGGGCGTTCAAATCGAGGTTAAAGACGACGATCAACCGCACGAAAGCGGTGGTCTCCGCACTAGCTCCCAACCGGAAGGCAATCCACTGGAGGATTTTCCGGTTTATGATTCCCTCGTCGATGAACTGAATGACATCATTCAAAGTCGGGATTTTTATCGGGAAGAAGACTGGAGCGATCTTGTGATATCCGTTTCGCCAGAAGCCCAGGAATTGATCGAATCGGGTGTCGAATCATTGTCGGAAGAACGATCGAGGAGGTTGAATCGACTTTTGATCGCCGACGCGCTCGGTTCGGCGATTCAGAACGGAGCAGCGACCGCACTCGATTTCTACTACTTATTCTGGAAGATGTCGATTTTTTCCACCAATACGACCCATCAACAGTTCGCCATTACGTTTTCCTCGACGATACCCTGGTTCTTTGACAAGTTCGTGATGTCGATCGGTCTGTTTATCGCGATTTTGGTAACTGCCAACATTATTCCCGAAACGTTCGACTCAGGTTCCCTGAACTTGTTATTGAGTAAACCCGTTTCACGCTGGGCTCTGTTAGTGTCCAAGTTCATTGGAGGTTGCGCCTTTGTCGCGCTTTGCGGCGCGTATCTGTTTGCAGGAACCTGGCTGTGGTTGGGGCTGGGAATGGGGATCTGGGATCGAGGCATTTTGGTTGCGATCCCGGTCTACATCCTGGTCTTCGCAATCTACTATTCGGTTTCAACCTTAGTGGGCATCTGGTATCGCAGTGCGATACTGTCGGTCATCTTGACGGCCATTTTCTGGGCAGTCTGTTTCGGCGTCGGCTATTCGTACAGCCTTCTCGATAATCGAATGCAAAATGGTGAGATCGTCGACTTGGTTCCCGTTTCCGATAGCGTCTTGCAAGTCGATCCGTTGAAGAAAGTCTATGGATGGGACGAAAAAGAGAAAAAATGGGAAACGAAACTTAAAGCCAGCATGGCTCAGGAACAGGAAATTTCGATTGGCATTGCACTTTTTATTGCGCCCCTTGGCACGGTTCCAGGAGGTTTGGGTCCGATCTATGACGCGGTTTCGAATACGTTAATTAGCGGAACCGTTAACTTGGCGGATCCTCGCTCGATGAATCATCAAGACTGTTTTGTTAGTGACGGCAACAAAATCAATTTCGAAGTAAAGGGCAAATTTCCTCGAAATGCAGTGGGACTGTTTGCGTCGAAGCAAGGCCCGATTTCGGTCAACAGTTCCGGGGAACTCTTCTTGTTGAAATCAAAATCGCTCTTGTCAACAGTAG
>CAMYNE010000359.1 GCA_947259675.1 uncultured Pirellulaceae bacterium | reverse complement strand
TGGGGCTTTAGATTTCGCCAGCCAACGGGCCGTTTTGGCATCATCGCCGGCACGAAAAAACCTCCTGTGTTGAGCAGGAGGCTTTTCGAAACCGTCGGAAGGTTTTTTGGGTCGGACCGAAAGATC
This sequence comes from uncultured Pirellulaceae bacterium, assembly GCA_947259675.1. Lineage (GTDB taxonomy): Bacteria > Planctomycetota > Planctomycetia > Pirellulales > Pirellulaceae > Mariniblastus. Next base: position 3,841 of record CAMYNE010000359.1, on the reverse strand, counting down.
CTGGGTTGATTTGGTCTTAGTTGAGTGCCGCTCAGTTTGAGTTAACAATTTCGTTGACTTGATCGACGTTGGAGCCCCAAAAGGCACTGGTTTCTAAACCGACCAAAGTGATTGCGGCGAAACAAATGGCAGCTATTAAGGCCAACATGATTGCGTATTCGACAATGGTGGCACCTGATTCATTCTTCGGGAAATTCGTGATAATGTTCATTTTTGTCCGGCAGGTTAAACGTTGTCGAATGTTGAGAATGCATTGATGCAGGACTTGTGCCAGACTTGTGAAAAGCAAGAAAACCCGAGAAAATGAAGGTTTTGGAAGGCAAGCGTTACTATTTGGCAACATTGAAGTGAAAATCCCGAATCAATGTCGCGTAAAATCAACTCGAATTTAGTGAGGGTCAGAAGATGGGAGTATCATTCGTGAGCATTTTCTTAGTCGGGGGCGTGGCCGTCGTATTCGTTGCGGCCATTTTGTACATCTTGTACGTTTTGTTCGCCAAAGGCAGATAGAATCGGCAGGCTTACACAAAGTGGGCCAATATGGCCGAAAAAACAGTGAATCAGGCGGATTCCAGATTTCTGTTATTGCAATAGCCAAGCCGATCGGTAGACTTATGGCCAAGGAAATGCAGTGTTTTTAGCCCCACGGTGGGCGTTTGTAGGTAAGAGAGTAAAAAAGGAGCTGGATCGTACGTGAGGCGGCAGGAGGTCTTCCCGGACACGCCGTGAGCACAGGATTATTGGTTATGACCATCACGACAGAGCAGAAAACAGAGCTAATTGGACAGTTCAAGCGCAGTGCAGATGACACTGGATCGCCAGAAGTACAAATTGCGATCTTAACCACTCGGATCAACAACTTGACCGAGCATATGCGTACGCACAAGAAAGACTATGCAACGCGACGCGGTTTGTTGGGAATGGTTTCCCGCCGTCGACGTTTATTGGATTACGTCCGCGATGTAGACCCAGATCGTTATCTGGACATTATTAGCAAGCTGAACATTCGTAAGTAGTCTACTTTCGAAACAGTTGATTCTGCTGCCGGTCGACCGACTTTTCGATGTTGGCCAAGATGATTTGTTTACCGTGATTACGACTCGCGCGGTGTAAAAACGACTTTGGTCGTCCGATTGTCTGGGTGTCTTGCGAATTTGGTATGTTTGATTGCGGACAATCCGCTCGCACAAATATTTGTGTGCATTCTGAAATCGACTAGATTTCGATCTTCTTTCTTCATGGTTTCGAACCAGCCGTTTATGTGACGGCCTGCAACTTTGTATTTTGAGCTGGTACAAGACCAGCCGACGGTCAGCAGCATTTCTTTTGGCTGGCCAATTGACGATGTTTTATAGGAATTAAATTGTGAAAGTACGTGTTGAAAAACAAATCGGCGACGGTGTTTTATCTTTTGAAACAGGAGAACTGGCCAAGCAGGCCGGAGCTGCTGTCCTTGTTCAGTACAACGAAACCATAGTTCTTTGTACCGCAACCACGGGCTCCCCTCGCCCCGGAATTGACTTTTTCCCATTGATGTGTGATTACCGCGAGCGAACGTGTGCCGCGGGCAAGTTCCCAGGCGGCTTTATCAAACGGGAGGGCCGGCCCACCACCAAAGAGACCCTCACGGCGAGGCTGATCGACCGACCGATTCGGCCCATGTTCGCCCCCGGGTTTAAAGACGAAGTTCAATGTCAGTCTTTTGTCATGTCCAGTGATCGTCAGACCGATGGCGACGTGTTGGCGATGATCGGCGTTGCGACCGCTTGTTACATTTCCCCGATGCCCTTCGAAGATCCCGTTGGATCGACTCGTGTGGCTCGAGTTGACGACGAATACATTGCCTTCCCGACTCACGAGCAATTGGAAGAAAGCGACCTGGACATCATCGTTTCGGGAACAGAAGCGATGGTGACCATGATCGAAGGTTTTGCTCGCGAAGTCCCCGAAGAAGACATGCTGCAAGCGATCGAATTCGCTCACAGCGTTATCCGCGATGTGATTGCCCTGCAAAAAGAGCTGTTCCAGAAAGCGGAAGTCGAAAAAGACGAATTTGTTGCTCCCGAGGACAACGGAATTCTTGGCCAGCTCAAAGAGCGTTATTACGACGATCTCAAAGAGGCCCTGTTGGTGGCAGGCAAACACGATCGAGGGGCAGCCAAAAAAGCCATCAAAGAACAAATTGTCGCCGCACTGATTCCCGATCCGGAAGCAGAAGACGCCATCTCGAGATCCGATTTGGGTACGGCCCTTCACGATCTTGAAGAATGCGTTATTCGCGACTCAATTCTTGCAGGCGTTCGTGCTGATGGACGCGACGGAAAAACTCTTCGTCCAATCGAATGCCGAGTCAACTTGCTTCCGCGAGTTCATGGTTCAGCGTTGTTTCAGCGCGGTGAAACTCAGGCGTTCGTTACGATCGCTTTGGGTACCGGCAGAGACGAACAGCGTGTTGACGGGGTGATGGAAGAGTACTCGAAGAAATTCATGCTTGATTACAACTTCCCATCTTTCAGTGTTGGCGAATGTCGACCCATCCGTGGACCTGGACGACGCGAAATCGGACACGGTGCGCTTGCCGAACGAAGTATCAAACCCATTCTGCCTGATCCCGATGACTTCCCCTATACAATTCGAGTGGTCTCCGACATTCTCGAATCGAATGGTTCGTCATCGATGGCAACGGTGTGTGCAACAACGCTCGGTTTAATGGCAGCTGGCGTGACGATCAAGAATCCGGTTGCCGGGATTTCGGTCGGTCTGGTCAAGGAAAACGAAAATTGGGCTTTGCTGACCGACATTCTTGGCAGCGAAGATCACTTCGGCGACATGGACTTTAAAGTGGCCGGTACTCAGGTCGGTATTACAGGCATTCAGCTTGACCTCAAGATTCGTGGTGTCAGCAGTGAGATTATCAAAGCTGCTTTGGAACAATCTCGTGAAGCTCGCATGGACATTCTGCGAACCATGCTGACCACGATCGCGCGGCCAAGTGACGATCTTTCGCCACACGCACCACGGCTGTTGGTTACTCAAATTGACCCCGAAAAAATCGGGATGCTGATCGGCCCTGGCGGCAAGAACATTCGTGCCATCCAGGAAGAAACCGAGACCATTATTGAAGTCAGCGAAGATGGCCGCGTGACCGTTGCTGGAACGAATGGCGAACTGGCTCTGAAAGCCCTCAAGAAAGTAGAAGCCTGCACGGCGACTGTTCAAGTCGGCAAGATCTACGACGGAACCGTCAGCAGTGTCAAGGACTTCGGCGCATTTGTTGAAATTCTTCCCGGCCGTGATGGACTTTGTCACATCAGCGAACTCTCAAACGGATTCATTAATGATGTCACCGATGTTTGTCAGGTTGGCGACGAAATGAAAGTCATCGTCATCGACGTTGATGACAACGACCGAGTCAAACTCAGTCGCCGACAGGCATTGGTAGAACTCGGCCTCGACGATGAATTCGCCGTCGAAGAAACCGCTGCGGTTGGCGGTGGTGGCGACGACAGCTTTGAAGCGGGCGGCGACTACGACGACGGTGGCGGAAGCGCAGGAGAAGGAGGTTACCGCGATGATCGTGGCGGCAACGAAGATCGACCGCGCCAATCCGGCGGTGGTGGAGGTCGCAGTGGTGGCGGAGGCCGAGGCCGTAGCGGTGGTGGCGGAGGTCGAGGTCGCAGCGGTGGCGGCGGAGGAGGAAGCCGAGGTCGCAGCGGCGGCGGGGGTGGAGGCCGAGGTCGTAGCGGTGGCGGAGGAGGTGGAAGCCGAGGTCGCAGCGGTGGTGGCGGTGGCGGCGGTGGCGGTCGCAGTGGTGGCGGCGGTGGCGGATATAACCGTTAAA
>CAMYNE010000358.1 GCA_947259675.1 uncultured Pirellulaceae bacterium | reverse complement strand
GGGTCCCACAATATGAAGCGAATCGGCTGTGGTGATGAGACTTTTCAGTGTAACAACAATTGCTTCTAAGCAGTTGTTCCGCAATTGGGACAATTGCAGCTACTATGGGACTACTTGATCGCCACGATGTAGTTCACCCAACTTGGATTGCTGGGCGATTCTTCGCTTCGTTCCCACTCGCCGGTGTCCTCACCGTCCTCGTCTTCCTGCTCCCAATAAACGTGGCTCTCGCTGAAGCCTGCCTCGTTAAGCATTTCGCGAATTTCCGGGATCGTCCAAAACCGCCAATGATATTCGAAAGCCCGGTTCAGCTTACTGCCATCGCTGAATTTGAAATGGATATAAAACGTGACGTCAGCCGTGACCGGATTGAAACGGGCCTGATCCCAATGATATTTGAATCCTTTTTTTCCTTTCTTGATTGTACGTTTATCAACGCGGTCCTCCTCGTAGCATTCGCTGCCGCCCATCATGTCCATGATCATGATCCCATTGGCCTGCAGATTGGAACGGGCGATCTTGAAATAATCGATGACTTCGGCGCGCGTCTTGAAGATCCAGAATGAAAAATTCTGCGCGGCCAGGATGTCGACTTGTGGCCGATTTCGCTTGCGAACATCTTGATTTAGCAGTCTGATTCGTTGCTGCTGCTTTTCCGTCAGTTGTGCCAGATTGTTGTCGCGACCCCACTGAAGTGTTTCTGCGCAAAGGTCGACTCCAACGGCAGTCCGCTTTGGATTAGACGAGACCCATTCGCAACAGACGGCAAAGGTTCCGCAAAAATCCTCGCGCAAGGTGTATGGCTTGCGTTTGAACGCATCACGATAAGCCCGCTCAAAGAACTCAATTTCGTGATCCGGAGATTGAACCGACTGTTGGTAGCAATGGAATTTATCGGCTTTTGATGCGAGCGTCTTTTTTTGTTTCTTGTCTCTGGATTTAGATCGGGCCATTGTTTTTGTCGTTCTTGTTGCAGTGCGAAGTCGAGTTCAGATTCTAGTTCAATTTCGTGTAAACGGAACGCCGCAGAATCTCATTTACGTAGATCCTGTTGAAGGCATCCCAACTCTTGACTTTTGATACTTCGTAGAAGGAACTTTGTGCCGTTTTTCCGTCTCTCAACCCCTCCGAAGGGAGGTTTCTGTTGCAATACCTGGTTACATTGCGGATCATATAGAGAGCCTCGTTTAACTGTCCTGTTTGAAGGCCGCAATGCGTTTATCAAAGATTGTGCTTGTTGTTGCTCTCGTGTATGCATCTCAATCGTCGGCTTTAATTTCCGCCGAAGAGACAGAACCTATCAGCTACGCCAGGTCGATTCGTCCCATCCTGGCCGCCAATTGTTTTGGCTGCCACCAGGATGCACGAAGTCAAGGAGACTACGTGATGACCCGGTTCGACTCAATGTTGGAAGGTGGAGCATCGGGCGATCCGGCGATTGTGCCTGGCAAACCCGACGAAAGCTATCTTGTTGAGCTTATCACCGCCGAAGATGGCAAAGCCCAAATGCCTCCAGAAAGCGAGCCAATTTCTGCAACCGACGTCGAGGTGATTCGAACATGGATCGCTGAGGGCGCACCAAATGACTATCTAAAACAAACTAACATCTACAACGAAGCAAACCCGCCCAGCTATTCGCGACTGCCAAACATCACTTCGCTGGACTACTCGCCCGATGGCAAGCTGTTAGCCGTCACCGGATTTCACGAAGTGCTGTTGTTGGACGCAACTGATCCAGCAAGCCTGGATTCCGTCGACGGGATCGCGAACGCCAAAATCGCGAAACGCTTGATCGGCATGTCCGCACGAGTAGAGGCGGTCAAATTCTCTCCCGACGGAACAAAACTGGCCGTCTCCGGCGGCAATCCTGCCGAGCTTGGCGAAGTCCAGATTTGGGAAGTCGAATCGGGCAAACTACTGTTGTCCAAGCCGGTCTCGTTCGACACGGTGTACGGCGTCAACTGGTCGCCGGATGGAAAACTGGTTTCCTTCGGATCGACCGACACGAATTTGCGAGCTATCGATGCGGAGACCGGCAAACAGGTCTTCTTTCAAAGCGCTCATGAAGACTGGATTCGGGACACCGTCTTTTCAGTGGACGGTTCGCAACTGGTTTCCGTTGGTCGTGACATGAGTTGCAAACTCAACGAGGTGAAGACCCAACGCTTTGTCGACAACATCACATCGATCACGCCGGGCGTCCTCAAAGGAGGTATCGCCAGCGTTGCCAGGCATCCGTTGCGTGACGAAGTTGTGATCGGCGGCGCGGACGGAGTGCCGAAAGTTTATCGCATGAATCGAATCACTAAACGGGTGATTGGTGATGACGCCAACCTCGTTCGCATGCTTCCCAAAATGCCCGGCCGCATCCAGTCGGTTGATGTTTCAGCGGACGGTAAACGGATCGCCGCCGGCAGCAGCTTGAATGGACAAGGGACCGTGCATGTTTATTCCTACGAATTTGATCCAACCGTTTCTGACCAACTCAAGGTTATCCTGCGTAAACTTCCAGGCTCATGGACAAAAGAAGAACGTGAACTCGTTGATCAATACAACAGCGAAGGTGTAAAGACGATCTCTTCCGTATCCGTCGATACAAGTGGTGTTTACGCCGTGGCTTTTCATCCCGATGGAAAATCGCTCGCCACCGCCGGGAACGATGGGCTGATTCGAATTTTCGAATCCGAAACAGCCAGACCTTTAGCCCTCATCAAACCTGTTTTGGTTGATGCGCTTCAGAATGAGCCCTCCAGGATTGCCGATTGGCGTTATCAAAGCAAAAACAAGACCGAAACCGCGGATCCGCCAAAATTTGTCATCTCAGCCCTCAAAGTCTCCCCTGAAAACATCCACTTCAATTCGCCGACGGATTATGCCCGACTCGTCGTTCGGGCCGTGCTTGACGACGGTTCGACAATTGATATTTCGCCTCACGTCGAGACGGAGGCCGACGATTCTGTTGTCCTGATTGAAGATGGCCTCGTGCAAGTTGCCGGAAATGGCAAAACCGAACTTGTGATTCACTACGAAAACGCCAGCTACAAAATTCCTGTTTCGGTCCAATTGTCGGACGAGTTCAAACCGAACTTCATCCGCGACGTAAATCCAGTTCTGACAAAACTTGGATGTAACGGTGGGACCTGTCACGGTAGCGCAACTGGCAAGATGGGTTTTAAGCTCTCATTGCGAGGTTACGACCCGATTTTTGATGTGAGAGCATTGACCGACGATATGGGCTCGCGGCGAACCAACCTTGCTTCGCCGCACGACAGTCTGATGCTGATGAAGCCGTCCACCGCTGTTCCACACGAAGGCGGTCAGCTTTTCAATCCTGACTCGCGCCATTATCGACTCGTTCTTGACTGGATCCGCGACGGTGCCGGACTGGACTTGGACACGCCAAAGGTCATATCGGTTGATGTTTTTCCAAAAAATCCGGTCATGGTGGATGCGGATTGGAAACAACAAATGCGAGTTGTTGCGACTTTCGCTGACGGTGGCACGAAAGACGTTACCCGCGAAGCGTTCATTGAAATTGGTGACATGGAAATCGCTTCCGCCGATGGTTCTGTCGTCACAGCTCTTCGTCGTGGCGAAACACCTGTGCTCGCTCGATACGAAGGCGCGTTCACCGCCACTACGTTAACGGTGATGGGCAATCGAGAAGGTTTCGTCTGGAAGAGGCCCGAGACGTGGGGTCCGATCGACGAGCTGATTGCCGATAAATGGGAACGAATGAAGATTCAACCTTCCGAATTATGCACGGATGCCGAGTTTATTCGACGTGTTTATCTTGACTTGACTGGACTGCCACCGACCGCAGACCAAGTCGAAGATTTTACCGCCGACCAAACGGATTCCGTTGAGAAACGACACGCGCTTGTCGACGAGTTGATCGGTAACGATTCTTTCGTCGAACACTGGTCGAACAAGATGGCCGATCTGATGCAGGTTAATCGGAAGTATC
>CAMYNE010000357.1 GCA_947259675.1 uncultured Pirellulaceae bacterium | reverse complement strand
ATCGTTAAACAAAGGGGACGATTTATGTAACACAATTTGAAATTAGGCTATCGCGAATTTGATGCAGTTCGCTCAGCCGCAAAGGGAAAGTCACGCCACGTGCCCGTACGCATTTACGCGTTTGCGAAACAACTTGAACTCGACAATAAGCAATTGCTTGATATTTGCGAAAAGGTAGGTATCAAAGGCAAGGGCTCCGCGCTAGCAAGTCTGGATGACGACGAAATTGCAAAGATAAAGTCATTCATGGAAGGAGGCGATTCAACCAACGGGTCAACGGCGACTGCGGCGACTACTTTGCCAGTTCCGCCACCGACCAAACCAAAACCTCTGCCACCGCCCGTTCCAACTCGCGACAAATCCCCACTCCGCAAAGGCCCTTTACGCGACCTGGATTCAATCAAGAAAAAGAACACTGAAGCCGCTGCCGATAAAGAAAAAAAGAAGAAAGCAGAGCTTGTGGTGAATCTGGCCGCGATGCCGGATGTCCAACAACCAACGACGAAGTCAACGGATCCGACCGAAAAGGTACAGAAGCCGGATATTTCACTGCCTCAGGACGCGATCAAAAAAGCGCGCGAAGGATCAACGGCGCCGCTGGAACAGTTCACCAAGAAAGACAAAGTCAAGAAAAAAGGCAAAGGCGCCAAAACCGGTGGTGTGGGCCTCAAGCAGGACGTACTTGGTGACATGCCATCAACCTCGCGACGCAGTGGAGTCACCAAACGAAAAGACCCACAGGAAAAAGAAATGGCTTCAGGTTCGGGCTTGGGCAACACGCGGCAACTCCGTGCTCGACGAAATCGACCGATCGGTGCCCCCGCGTCCCGTCGAACCAGTTTTCAACGACGTTTTAATCGGGGCCGATCGGGTCCTGTGGCCAACACGGCTGCACCGAGAAAAGAAGCGGTGGTGTTGCAGTTGCCTACCTCGGTTCGCGAGTTTTCCGAAGCGACGGGTGTCAGTGCTGGAAAAGTCCTGTTGACGGTTCAGCAATTGGGTGATGAATCCGTCAATAGCATTAACTCATCCATTGCCGACGAATTCGTGGAATTGCTGATTGAGAATTTTGAAATCGAGAACGTCGACGTTCGTCAACCGGTTTCATTGGAAGATCAGCTGATTACCGGATTCGACATTGAAGAAGAAGACGAAGCCGCACTTGAAAGTCGCGCTCCAATCGTGACCTTCCTTGGTCACGTCGATCACGGAAAGACTTCGCTGCTGGATGCCTTGATCGGAATCGATGTTGTTTCCGGCGAAGCGGGTGGAATCACGCAGCACATTCGGGCTTACGAAATCAAGAAAGGCGATAACAAGATTGCTTTCGTTGATACGCCGGGTCACGAAGCATTTACCGAAATGCGTGCTCGCGGTGCCAATGTGACCGACATTGCGGTGTTGGTCGTTGCGGCCGACGACGGGGTCATGCCCCAAACCGAAGAGGCGATCAGTCACGCCAAAGCAGCGGAAGTTCCGATCGTTGTCGCGCTCAACAAAATCGACTTGCCAGGTGCGAATCCTGACAAAGCGCTGCAGGACTTGGCCGCACATGACCTGTTGCCAAGTGAGTGGGGTGGCGAAATCGAAGTCGTCAGAACCAGTGCCATCGCCGGTACGGGGCTGGATGAACTTCTGGAAACGATCCAGGTCACGGCTGAATTGCATGAACTGAAAGCGAATTTTAGCCGACCTGCGTTTGGAACCTGTCTGGAAGCAGCACAGCAGCCTGGTAAAGGCGTGATTGCAAAAATGATGGTTCAAGGCGGTACTCTCAATGTCGGAGATGTCATCGTTTGTGGCTCGGCCCACGGGCGGGTGAAGGCCATGTATGACACGTTGCATCCACGAAAGAAACTCAAAACAGCCGGTCCCTCGACCCCCGTGAACTTGACCGGACTGGATGTTGCACCCGAAGCGGGCGATAAGTTTTACGTCCTCGATGATATCGTGCAGGCGCGCGAAATCGCTTCCAGTCGAGAATTCAAATCACGTCAAAAATCATTGTCGGGAATTACGACAAAAGTCTCCTTGGAAGAAATTCAACGACGACTCGAAACCGGCAACCTGGCCGATACTTCCGCCGAGCTGATTACCCTGAATCTGATCATTCGGGCCGACGTTCGCGGTTCGATCGAAGCGATTGAAAAAGAACTCAAGAAGATCGAACATCCTGAAATCCGAATTCGCGTTTTGCAGTCGTTGGTCGGCGGTGTAACGGTCGCGGACGTCCGCTTGGCACAAGCTTCAGAAGCCGTGATCATCGGATTCAATGTGGTTCCGGATGAAGCAGCCCGATCCCTGGCCGATGAAGTACAAGTCGAAATTCGTCGCTATGACGTGATTTACAAAGTTACGGATGATCTTCGCGCGACACTTGAAGGCCGACTCAAACCAGAAGAACATGTCGTCGAACAGGGAATGGCGATGGTGCTTCAAACGTTCAATATCAGCAAGGCTGGAACCATCGCCGGGTGCCGCGTGATGCGTGGTTCGATTCAACGCGAATGCCGGATTCGGGTCATTCGAGACAGCCGCGTGATCGGTGACTATGCGATTGATAGTCTCAAACGAGTCAAAGACGACGCCAAGGAGGTTCAGCGGGGAATGGAATGCGGTATCAAACTTGCCGGCTTTAATGACGTAAAGGAGGGAGACACTCTCGAGGCTTACAAGATCGAGGAAGTCGCTCGAACTTTGTAGTCGCGAAACGACGTTTCGTGTTATTAAGTCCATTTGTTTCCCAGGTATTTACCCATGAGCTCCCGTCGAGTCCTGAAAGCGGCCCAAGCGATTCGCGAAGTGGTCAGCATGGCCATCATCGCCGAATTGAAGGATCCCCGAATCGCCGACGTCACCGTGACTTTCGTGGAAGTGGCTGCCGACCTGCGTCATGCGAAAGTCCATGTTTCGGTCATGGGTGACGAAACAAAAAAACGCCTGTGCCTGAAAGGACTTCAAAATTCAGCCGGATATTTGCAAAAGAAAGTCGGAGATCGAATCGACACGCGGTACACGCCTCGCCTTCATTTCGAACTCGATAAAGGTCTTGAGAATTCGATCCTCGTAACCAAAATACTTGATGAAGTCTTGCCCAAACAAGATAACCACGACGACCCGCAACGGGAATCGGAATCGCAGCCAGCCGAATCGACGATTCAGGATAACGACACGTTGAACTGATCGTTTACAACCCAAAACACTCTGTCCTGTTCGAAAGACCCAATGTCCGCAAAAGACCGTGCCGCACTAATTTTGAAGCTCCATAAAGTTTGCAAGAAACACTTTGAGCTGGTCAGCCCGCCTTCCGACCGGCTGGTCTTGGAACACATGCTCTACGCTTGTTGCCTGGAGGACTCAACGTTTGAGGCTGCCGATGAAGCTTTTGCGAGGCTCCAGGAAGAGTATTTCGACTGGAATGAAGTCCGTGTAACTACCGTGACCGAATTGGCTACCGTTTGTAAAACGCTTACCAATCCAGAAGCCGGAGCTGCACGGGTCAAAAAAGCGCTTCACGGCGTATTCGAAACGTACTACCAATTTGATATTGACTTTCTTAAGAAAGAAAATCTCTCGAAAGCGATCGCCCAGTTCACCCGATTCAAAGGCGTCAGCGATTTCGTTATCTCCTACACGGCTCAGAATGGTCTCGGCGGTCACTCCATCCCAATCGACGATTCCATGCTGTTCTTGATGACGACACTGGGCGTGATCAATGAAGCGGAAGCAAAAAAGCGCAAAATTTCAGGGCTCGAAAGGACCATTCCCAAAAACAAGGGAGTCGATTTCAGTTCGCTCGTTCATCAGTTGGCTGTGGCCTATTATAAGTCGCCGTTCAACAAAGACGTCCGCTCGCTGATTCTCACGATCGCTCCTGATGCGGCTGAACGGTTCCCCAAAAGAGGTGCCGCCAAACGGGCTGCCGCAAAAGCAGCAGCTGAAGCCAAGAAAGCGGCCGAAGAAAAACTAGCCAGAGAAAAAGCC
>CAMYNE010000356.1 GCA_947259675.1 uncultured Pirellulaceae bacterium | reverse complement strand
ACGCCCCCACATTTATGTGGTGGGAGCCTCACTTTTTACCGATCATCTGGCATCCCCGTCGGGCGAGAGGTGACGCTCCCGCCGCATAAATGCGGGGGCCTCTGCTATCTGCTAATGCATGGTAAAGCTAGGCCGAAGATGAACCTCCCGCCGTGTGAACGCGGGGGTTTCTTGCCAATTCTATAGAGATAAGCGAGTTGCACCCTTCTGAATTCTCGCGAATCAAATCACAACGCTCTACACTTGACGTATTTTCTTCCATTGTTTCTCCAGCCGTTTAGCGGAAATGGTAATGCAAGTGCCCAGTTGTTGGGCAAAAAGTGAAACGCGGTATTCTTCAATCATCCAGCGAAACTGCGTTAGTTCAGGATCGACGATGGCTTGCAAGGTATGTTTTTCGGTTGCCAATTCAAACTTTTGCCACCATTCAGCCAACTCTTCTCTCGCCTGTTGATCCTGTTTTGGTGGTGTGGAAGGTAGCTTGTCAATCCTGGCGGCAACGGCATTGAAGTAACGTGGATAATGTTCGAGCCACAGCCAAGGTGTCGTCGAAAGAAAGTCCCGGCGTGTAAGAGACTTGATCTGGGCGCGGATATCACCCTTTGCAGAACTAAACTGTGACCCCATTTCTTCGAGCTTCAACAAGGCTGTGTGCGCTTGAGTGGCCCATTTGGGCAGCCATTTGGCTACGGCTTGAGTTGCAACCGAAATCCGCTCAACTGCATTGGCATTCAGCGCTTCAAAGCTGGCCAAATCGCACGGCATCTTTTCCCGATCCACAAACGCGATTCGAGTAATCAAATCCGCCAGTTGAGTTTTCAATTGGGCTGAAGGAATCACGCGGGATAATTTCACGGCGTGTTCGTTGAAGTTGGGAAGCCAGTTGACTTGTGAACGCAGCGACTTGCGATGTCGGATCTGAAACAGTCGCACCAATCCTTGTCGTGAAACTTGGTCGGCAGCGGGCTTGGAATCGAAGAGCCGTAACCCGATCGAATCCGACTGGTCGACGATTGCCGGAAACGCGGCCAGCTCAGTCACGCCTCGACGAATCATGACCTCTCTGGGAAGTTCTTCCCAGGTCCACTCACGCAATCCGTCTTGATTCCAGGTTGCGTCATCGACCTGAAGCACATTCGTTGCGTGCTCGGGACCAAGTTGACTGCGAATATCGGCCAACGATCGACCCTCCGCCAGAACTTCGCCTTCGTGGTCGACGACTCGAATATTTACGTTCAAAAACGGATCAATTTGGTCGGACTGAAAATCATTCGGTTCGATTGGCTCTTCAGAAATGACACTGAGTTCGTTTGCGACCGCTGACAGGAAAGACCCACTCCCGAAAGCAATTCGTTCGCTAACCAGTTGTGCCGTCTCCGGAGCGGGAACGAGTTTTCGGCGAATCGGTTTTGGCAGGCTGCGAATCAGCGACACAATACGCGAATGCATCAAACCTGGAATCAGCCAGCCAGCCTGCGTCTCGTCAATTTGTCCGACACCTTCAATGGGCAATACGATGGTTGCTCCGTCATCTTTGGCTCCCGGTTTGAAAGCGTAATTGACGGATACGTTCATCGAGCCAATTTGCACATCGTCCGGGAACAGATTCGCGTCCTTCAATTTGTCTTCCTCGAGCAAATCGACGCGCGACATTTTGAGCCTTTCGTCCAGCTCAGGATCCGACTTGATCAGTTTTCGAAGGCTGGCAAGATCAACTGCGTTTTCCGGTAATCGTTGCTGATAGAATTGAACAATTCGATATTCGTCGATCACAAGTTCGCGATTTCTGGTTTTGGCAGCTTCAGCTTTGATCGCATCCAGAAGCGACAAATTGTGTTGATAAAACTTCAGATTGCCGGTGAACTCGCCTTCGGTCGCCAGCCCCTTCTCAATAAACAGCTCTCGTGACTGTTCCGGATTAATCCGGGAAAAATTGACCCGACGGCTCGCGATCACGGGTAACCCAAATAACGAAACCCGTTCGTGAGCCAAAACTGATTGCTGTTTGCGGCTCCAATAAGGATCTGAGTGGTGTTTCTTGATCAAGTGGCCCCCGATCGGCTCAATCCATTCGGGGGCGATTTTGCCGACGGTCCGACCATATCGACGAGTGGTTTCAACGATTTCACCAACGACGATCCATTTTGGCTTTGACTCAAAAACTCCCGAGCCAGGCCAAAGATGAAACTTCACGCCGCCGGCACCGGTATATTCGTGTCTGTCACTGAGCATCGCGACGCCCGAAAGAAGCCCGGTCAGCAGACTCCGATGAATCGCGTTGAAATCATCTTTGCGATCACCCCAGGACAGCCCCGATTGCGCAACCATTGACTTAAGTTGCCGGTGAATATCCTGCCACTGCCTCATCAGGACGTAAGACAGAAAATTCTGTTCACAAGCCTTCCGCAGTTTGCTGCGGGACAAATTCTCTTTTTGCTTCTCAAAGAAGTCCCACACGTTTAACAAGGCGATGAAATCAGACTTCGCGTTTGCAAACTTTGCGTGTTGTGCATCCGCCGCCTGTTTTCTCTCGGCGGGGCGAATCCGGGGATCCTGGATTTCCAGAGCGGCCGCGATAATCAGGATTTCGTTGAGACATCCTTCCTCGTCGGCGGCATAAATCATTCGCCCAATCCGTGGGTCGACCGGCAACTTTGCCAATTTTCGGCCGAGCGTCGTCATGCACCTGCGTTCGTCGACAGCACCAATTTCGAAAAGAGTCTTGTAGCCATCTCGAATCGCCTCAGCACTTGGCGGATCGATAAAAGGAAACTCGGTAATCTCGCCCAATTTCAGCGAAAGCGTTTGGAGTATAACCGATGCCAAGTTGGTTCGTCGGATTTCGGGCGTCGTGAATTCCGGGCGGCCACGGTAGTCGTCTTCGCTGAAAAGCCGAATGCAGACGCCCGGTCCAATCCGTCCACAACGCCCTGCCCTTTGGTTTGCAGAGGCCTGCGAAACGGACTCGATCGGAAGTCTTTGGACTTTGGATCGAGGCGCATAACGACTGATTCTGGCCGTTCCCGTATCGACGACGCAACGAATTCCGGGGACGGTAATCGACGACTCTGCAACGTTTGTCGCCAGGATGATATGTCGATTTTTGTGTGATTGGAAAATCCGGTTTTGCTGATCGGTGGATAGTCGAGCGTAGAGCGGCAGGATTTCGGTTGTTCGGCCGACAAAGTTGATAGCTCGCAATTTCTTGCTGAGAGTGCGAATGTCGTTTTCGGTAGGAAGAAAAACGAGAATGTCACCGTCGTCTTTTGACGTCAGTTCTCGGCACGCTTCGACGACACCTTCTTCGACGTCGCCATCGACGTCACCTTCATGAACGGGCTGATACCGAATTTCGACCGGATAGGTGCGCCCTTGAACGTTGATGATCGGAACAGGATTGGCGGCCTCAACTGTAAAATGTTCAGCGAACTTTTCGGTGTCGATTGTTGCCGACGTAATGATCAGTCGTAGATTCTTGCGCCGGGACAGCATCTTGCGAAGATATCCCAACAGAAAATCAATGTTCAACGATCTTTCATGAGCCTCATCGACGATTAGCAAATCGTAGGCGTCTAGAAATCGGTCACTTTGGGTTTCCGCAAGTAGAATCCCATCGGTCATCAATTTGATGTAGGTCTTTTCGTCGTTGGTCTTGTCGGCGAATCGAATCTTGTACCCCACTTCGGATCCGAGTGGCGAGCCTAATTGGCTGGCAATTCGTGCCGCGACGCCGCGAGCCGCAATTCGTCGAGGCTGAGTGTGACCGATCAGACCGCTCGCACCATATCCCATTTCGAGCGCCATTAAAGGCAACTGTGTTGATTTACCACTTCCCGTTTCGCCACTTAGGATGACAACCTGGTTGTTTCGAATCGCTTGGCAAATTTCATCTTTGCGATCAAAAATGGGAAGTTCCGTATCGAACTTGGGAGTGGGGGTGTTTTCGTTGCGCGTGGACCTGAGGGCGATCGAATGCTTGACGGAT
>CAMYNE010000355.1 GCA_947259675.1 uncultured Pirellulaceae bacterium | reverse complement strand
AATACAATCGCGATTTTACCATTGGCGAACAGCGGACTGCCTGCGAAACGTTCGTTGGGGATGCCAATTTTCCACTTGCTGTTTAGCTTGGAATCAAAACAAACCATTTCGTCCGAATCAAGCTTGACCAGAACCTTGTCACCGACCGACCAGGGTCCGGCCACGTAGTTATCGGAAAGATTCGCAACGCCTGTTGATTCAAGACCGTTTTGTGAATCAAGACCGATCAGTTGATCACCTTGATCACTTGAGATAACCACAAATACCGTTTTGCCGACCACGGCCAGACCCGACTTAACCTTCGAATCCGATTCGATGCCGGCGAGCTGCTTGATCGAGCGACCGTCTCCGCCATCAAGCAGATAAACTGCACTTGGGGAACCATCGGCAGCGCCTTTGGCGATTGCGAAAATCTGATTCTGGACAACGACAGGCGTTTTCCAATCCACATTGACGCCGGGACGAATCGGCGGCTGGAAAGGGGCACCGACCATTAGGCCGGTCCGCGGATCGATTCGCACGACTTGCCCCTTCTTGGAAGGAACAATCAGACTTCCAGCCAAACCGATGGGTGGAGCCGCGATCGCATTCGCAGGATCCTGCAGCTTCAGCAAACGGCTTTTGCCATTTTCGATATACAGCAAATCGTCTCGACCCTCGAGTCCAATCACGGCAAACTTGTTATCGCCCAAGTCTATTGCCTGACCGAACATAAGACTTTCAATGATCTCGCTCGATTTGAACGGGTTTTCTGCAAAACCTTTTGATTGTGCATCGCTATCGATCAAGAAAACATCACCCTGGTTTGAGACCGCCTGCAGTTGGCCATCGACCATGAATGGAGGACCAGCCAAAGCACCACCAAGATCCGTTCGCCAAATCTGTTTCAACGTGTTTGGATCGACCGCTGAGACAGAAACCATGCCGCTTCCCTCTCTTCGACGAACGTGAAGTACCGCGTCTTCCAGTTTGGTCAACGGAGCAATAAAACTGTCACCATGGCTGAGAATCAATTGACGATTAAATTTTCCCAGTGATCCTTGAATCCGGTACTTCATAATCCCGTTGCCAGCGATCCACAGTTGACTTCCCTCCGTCAGCAAGAATGCCGGTTGACCACTTTCTTTTTCGAATTTCTCTTCCGCAAATTTTGAGATCGGTGCCGTTTCATCCTCGGCCGGATTCAATTGCAGGATCCTTAGGTCGCCATTGTCGGAGGCGACCAGCATCCACCGACCAAAGCGAAGCATGGGAGTCTTCACCGGACCTGTTGTGACTCGGTTTAGCAGCTGAACCAATTGCAGATCCAGCCCCTGAGCTTCCTTGTCCGGCTTGAGAACAATCAGATCGCAACGATTACCACCGTTTACGGCAACGAGTACATGTCCCACCCAATTTTGCGGAGGGATCTCGATGCTACCCTTGTAGTGGCCAACGTAATAAACGTCGCGGCAGCTCAAATCATCGATCGACAGAACGTAAAGATTTGAATAATAACCTGGTTGATAAATGTAAGGATCACGCTCGGCAATCATCGCGGAAACATTGGCCGTTTGTGGAAGCTGCACCGCAGCCACAACTTGCCCGCGCAGCGGATCCATTTTCATGACTTTGCCCGAATTGGCGGTCAAGACAATCATGGATTCATTAAAGGCCGGAGTTAGAAACGGCTCGCCAATCTCGGCTCGCCAAACAACACTTCCATCCAGCCGTTTGATCATCAAAAGATCGTGATGTTTTTGATCGGAAGCCAGTACCAGGTCGGCGTTATACAGTTGCGGTTGAATACTGGTTTCAAACCCAACCCATGTTCGCCACACCACGGCTCCGTCACTCGAATCAATTCCGTACAAGGCTCCTTCGGCGAGGACGGGCGTGATTAGATCCCGATTGGCTTCCAATTTCGTGCCGTTCTTCGAGGCCAGAACGATGCTACCTTGAAGATCCGACGAACGAGGATTCGATGAAGCTGAGACGTTAACCTGAACCGGCTTGACCAGCTCTCGTTCTTTCTTACTGACACGTTTCATGGCCGTTTGCAAGTCACTGCGAGTTGCCAGATCAGCATGTTTTCTTGTCAGGCTATGGTATAACTCAAATGCCTCGTCTGTTTTGCCTGTTGCAGCCAATACACTGATATCGCTCAACGTAGACGAGTAGTCGTGCTCTTTCTGAATCAGACCTTCAACACTCAAAATGTTGTTGTTGAGCTTGTCGAGCACATTTGCAACGGAAGGTCTTTTACGAATACTGGTTGGAATATAGTTCGGATTGTCAACAACGGCCTTGGCCGCGTTCGCTTTTTCCAGGTGCTCCTCCATGGCTCGTATTTCGGTCTGCTTCGTTGCCCGTTCAGAGATCTGCATCGCCGCATTGGGCAACATCACCCCCAAGTCGTCGCGAATGACGTCCATTTTGACATCCGGATCATCCAACAAAATCGGGAGCTGAGTTTTTGCTCGACTGATCGTCTCGTCCCAGTTCTTGGATTCGTACGTCTGCGCGATCAAGGCCTGGACGCGCCGCAATTTCGCCGTTCCGACTTTTTCATGTTTTGGATTGTCCTCAATGAACTCGTCAAATTTCTCGATCGAATCGGAATACGATCCATTTTCAAAGCTGGTGACTGCCGCTTTGAATTGATCTTCCGCGCTGACGCGGTTAACCGCGTAGTAAAGAACGGCTCCAAAAATAAGCAAGGAGCCGAGAATCCCGAAGCCAATGTAAAGCCATTTGGTCGCCCACTGATCTCTTTTCAGACGCTTTCCTCGAAATCCAAGCACCGGTTTCTGATGTTCACCGGATCCCTCATCCCCGTAGCCACCCTCATAATCGGCTCCGAAGTGGCCTCCCAGCGGATCATCAAACGGAGCATCCAGGGGCGCGGGTTGCTGAACCATTTCGACAATAGGTTCCGCGGGCCTGCCAACGTCAACCACTTCAACGACATCCCCTTCGTCGTCATCATCGGCTTCCACTGCGTCCATTGTCATTTGCGGATCGACTTCTTTGACAACCTCTTGGGCTGTGGACGTGAGATCATCCGTATCGTAAGTGTTTTCCTGCGTTACCTTGACTTCGATTTCTTCATGCTGAATTTGCTTGGGAGCATCGATGATCGTCAACAAATTTGCAGCCTGGGCTTTCGTGATATGATCTTTCTTGACCAGATACGCAACGATTGCTTTGGGTCTGATTTTATGGCCAGGAGCTTCAATTTGGCGACGCATCTTGTCAATGATCTTTTGCTCAACGAGCCCAAGGCCTTCAAGTCGCTCAAGTAATTCCTGCGGAGTCATATAACTTCTTCCTCGTTCCAACGTTGATCGTTAGATCTGCTGGCAAGTTTGTTTAATACTCTTCTTCAGTGGTCTTCTAAAAATCTTCGTCCGTGGTGCGCATCTCGATTCGCTCCATACCCGTCGCGATTCCGGCATCCCAGACCGTTACGACCTTGGCGTGAATCGATTCAACATGAGCCCGAATGATCAAACGCGTGGCACCGCTGGTGAGTTTGGCGTCCCGCATCCTGGCCCGCATTTCCCGATCGCTGGGGGCTTCCACTTCGTCTGCATCCCGCGTCGTCACATAGTAAGTATTCGTTTGATCGATGATAACTTCAACGTATTCATCTTCATCTTCTGGATCCTCGATCGTGATCGGACTGGGATCTTCGATCTGGGAAGGTGGTTGCTCAATCGACTGCTGCAAGGTGAATGACGCCGTTACCATAAAGAAAATCAACAACAAAAACACGACGTCACACATCGGCGTCATATCGAGATCGCCTTCGATCGCAACGCCCTTTTCAATAAACGAAATATCCGGATCGAGGTCTTCCTCTTCTTGTTCGAAGCCACGCCAAGCCATTTGTTTATAGTCGACATCGCTCCTGACTGGCGGTTTGGAGATCCGTTTCGTCTGATCGGGCATGGGACGATCACCCTGCAAAGGCTTTGCCAACTCGCCCGTTGGGGGAATTAGGCCAAAC
>CAMYNE010000354.1 GCA_947259675.1 uncultured Pirellulaceae bacterium | reverse complement strand
CCACCCACTAAATAAGGTCTGGCATGTATCAAAAACTTCTCCATGGCATGATTCATGGCCGGAGGGTATTTCTTTTGACTAGCCACAGTCAATACATCCAACGCTTGTGCGATATCCGGGTGTCCAAATTTTCTTGACCGATCTGCAAACTCCTGGGTAATCTTTTCGATCATCTCAAAGTCGCTTTGATCCCAAGCATTCTGAATGTCAATCAACAGGTGCTGGAATGTGATGCGGTATTCCATCTCTTGATCGAGTGCGTTAGTCGACGTGTATTCAATCGGTAGAGAATCGGAGTCAGTCTCAGCTTGCGTCGAAAGTTCGTCAGCCAGTTTTGTTGGCGTGACTTTTTCAGCTGTAGTTACTTCCTGACGAGTCTCTTGCTTGTCTAGATACTCCGCCAACGTCGAAATTAACATGTCGATATCAACCGGTTTTGCCAGGAAGCCATCACACCCGGCTTCAAAGCATTTTTCCTGATCTCCCGTCATTGCGTTCGCAGTCAAGGCAACGATCGGCGTCTGGAATCCTTTATCGCAAAGCATCCTTGTCGCCTGGTATCCGTCGAGCACCGGCATTTGCATATCCATTAGCACGACATCAAATTGTCCTGCCAGAGCCTTGGCGACACCAATCTCGCCGTTTTCTGCCTCTTCGACATTACAACCGGCACGTTCCAACACAAGCTTGATCAATCGACGGTTGGCCTGCCCGTCGTCAACAACCAAAATGTTTGCCGGTGGCAATTTGATTGCGGCACCCGATTTCGCGCTTTCTCGATTTTCACGAACCCATTGCTTGAACTGTGCATGATCGATTCGCTTAACACTCGATACATCACCCACATTTACGGAAAACGTAAAAACGCTGCCTTTGCCCGGTTCACTGGTGACAACGATTTCGCCACCGAGTGCGTTAACGATTCGTTTACTAATCGCCAGTCCTAGTCCAGTCCCACCGAACTTCCTGGTCACGCTGGTATCCGCCTGCTCAAATGGATTGAAGATCTTTTGCAGTTGCTCGGGCGTCATCCCGATACCAGAGTCGGAAATTTCGATCTCAATTTTTGCCGCATCGGAATCTTCGATTAATCGAGTCTTGAGCGTAACATTCCCTTCCGAGGTAAACTTGATTGCGTTACCCACCAGGTTAGTTATCACCTGCCGCAAGCGAACGTCGTCCGTTTCAATTGTCTCCGGAAGTGGATCTCGATGTTCAACAAGCAATTGAATCCCTTTGTCTTCAGCCCGTACGCGTAGAATGTTTGTGACGTCGTGGATGATTTGGAAGGGTGAGCGCCGCAACGATTCCATCTCCATTTTGCCAGCTTCGATTTTGGAAAGATCCAAAATATCGTTGATTAATTCCATCAAGTGTTTTCCACTTGAGTGAATCGTTGAGAGGTACTCCATTTCTTCTTCTTTGTCATTGGCCAGTCCGCGTTGGAGCCAGTCCGTGAATCCCAGGATCGCGTTCATCGGTGTCCGAATCTCGTGACTCATGTTGGCGAGAAAGTCCGACTTTGCCTGGTTCGCCGAGACAGCGGCTTTTTTGGTGTTTTCGAGTTCGGTTACATTTTCAAAACTGACGAGGACGCCGTTCCCTTTCGTCGATTCTGCCGCAACTGGCGAACAGTTGACTTTGAAAATAAGTTGTTTTTCGACATCGGTCTCGGAATTTGGTAATGAAAGGCGCAAGATTCGATCGGTGATATGTTCGCCCGACGCAGAAGCTTCGACCCAAGGGAAATCTGCTATCGCCTGACCGTCATTATCCAGCCAGGTAAAGGTTTTTTCGGCTTTCTTTCCGAGCAAACGGTCACTTGAATGGCCAACAATTTTTTCAAATGCTTCATTCACAAGCACGATTCGACCACGAGTGTCAAGAACCAATAGACCTTCGGTCAAATTGTTCAAAGCGTTGCGAACTCGGTTGGGAACGGTCCTCGAGGGGTTCAATTGAGTCAACATATACCCAAGATAAATCAGGTACAGAATGAATGTTGACGACCCCATAAATACCGCCAAACGGCTCCATGGTGACATTGCACCAAACGAACCTGTCTGCCCTTTCATGGGGTAAAATGTGAACTCGATTTGCCCCCATTTATGGTTACCACTGAATAGTGGAATATCCAGTTTTGCATTCGGATCTGTTTCTTCGAGTTCCGCGTTCCATAACCCAACATGTTTTCGGGTGCTCAACACCAGCCTGCCAAAGTCGTTCCGCACGCCGACCGATCGAAGTTCACGATTCCGTTCGACGGATTGATTGATAATTGTCTGGAGGATCGGGAATTGCTTATTCTGAATCAGCAATGATCCGTTTACAGCAAGCGCCTCACAATAGTCGCAACGCGCTTGTAGCCGCGTTGTCTCAACAGACGGAATCAGATTCATCACGGTCGCGGCCAGATAAACAATCATCAGGATGCCAACGAGACCAATCGTCAAACGGATTTTAGTTGTGATCCAATGCATAGCTCAAAATCGAACATTTTTCGGTGAAGAAAATTTAGTTGTCCACCATTTGAGCGATAGACTGATCGTCGCCGTCGTCTTTTCCGGCTGATGATTCGATCACGGGCAGCGGATCAAATGATTGCCAGGCAGGAATGGAAGACATAAATGTGGTCAACAACACGCCGCCTCGAACAATCCAAGCGAGATAGCCGACAGTCAAAAAACTGGTAATTGAAGCGGCTATCGTCGGCGTGTTGAAGTCAAATCTCATTAGAAATTCCTTCTTCGCCGAATCCAACTCATCAAAGAACACGCCCATGATGACTGGATCAAACGATGACATCGCATTTCCTGTACCGGAAACTGCGCGAGCGAACGCTTGATCGGCTGTCAGCAAAAGATTTACGGAATCTCCCGCGTAAGCATAGGTTTCTTGATTGGCTGCCAAATTAAAATTTGTGTAATCTTGGTCCAGTTCGTGGGCGTGAAAACCGGACTCATTCTCGTCAGCCTTAAAGTCGTTAGTTGTCGAACTGGCGATTGGACCTTCATCATTATTGTTTGTCGCGTTGTTTTGACCTGATTTAACGACCGCCCCAGGATCGATAGAATCTTGGTTTTCGGTCGCTGGTTCAGAATTTTCTTCAGACGTCGGCGTGGAATCCATTTCTGTTGGAATGGTTTGATTTTGAGTTGGAACGACTATGTCAAAGGTAACTTTGGCAGTCGAACTGCTGATACCGTCAGCGACTACTACATAATCCAGCGACTGAAGTCCCTCGCTCCCAACGTCTGGCGAGAACACCAAATCACCGTTGGCATTGATGAATGCAATCGCATCATCAGGTTGATTCAAGATCCGTATTTCAAATTCGCTGCTGTCCGGATCGAAATCATTGGCCAAAATCGTGTCCCGGTCGATAATGACTGGTTGTTCAGATACGACGACGAAAGTACCGTCGTCGGCCACCTGGGTGCGATCTTGAACCGGATTGACGAATATGGCAACGGCGGCCTCATCAACTTGGCCATCATCCAAAACGACTTGATAAACAAAAGAATCCAGAACTGTTTCCGAACCGTCATGCATGTACTTGAAAGTACCGTCAGCCGCCAGCAGGACACTTCCATGATTCGGTCCCGAAACCAGACTCGTTGAAATACCCATCGATGTTGGATCCAAGTCATTGACGATCAATTCACCGATTGAACTGACATACCTGGCTCCTTCATCGACTCTGAAACTATCTTGAATCGCCGTGGGAAAATCAGGGGCGTCGACGATGATGACTTGAAGTGAATGTGCCGGGGAAACGTCGATTCCGTCGTTCACGCGAATTCTGACGTCGTAGATTCCGTCGTGGTTGGCGTCGTTTGGATTTTCAAAGTCAGCTGGATCGTTTAATGCCAGTTCACCACCGGGAAGAATGCTGAACCGAGCCGCATCGAGCCCATGGATCGTATAGTTTTCAACTGGACCGTCTGGGTCGGTTGCGATTAGCGTCATGACTGACTTTGTGTTTTCGACG
>CAMYNE010000353.1 GCA_947259675.1 uncultured Pirellulaceae bacterium | reverse complement strand
TTACGATCGCTCCAATCTCCTGACTGCCGGTTTTTGCAAGAAGTTATGAGACAAACCGAAGTCAGCCAAAAATCTTTGCCCGATGTACTTCCAACCCCGACATGCCCCTTCGAATGCTGCTTCGTTGTGGAAAACGCAAACGCAATCGGAACTGGCAACAACATCAAGTCGGAGTCAACTGATTTCGGGCGGTGGACGACCGTTCGAATGAACGAGACCATTCAAAGTGCTACTCCGATCGTCGTTAACTTCGCCAACAGCATGCTTCGATTCGCTACGATGGCAGCCGAAAAGAGCGGGTTCACACGAGCGGCCAGTCCACTACGAAACCGGCGAACACGGGCTCAACAAATCTCGGCTCCAATCGATATCGGGCCGCCAATTAACAAAATGCCTTTCCGGGATTTGTCCAAGTCTCACGAAACGATGGACGCCTATTGGCAATATTATGGAGATTGCGATCACTGGGACGTCGTGTTCATGTCTTACCAACCCGCATCCCCGACGATCAACGATGGAGTTGTGTTGGAAATGACCTTGGCAACTCAAATTCAACGTTTTCGCTTGCTCCTGGAAAACTTCAATCCGGTTATTTCGCTCATCAGTCAAATCGCAGATTCGCTCGATATTCGCGAATTGGCGGACCCATTCATCTCATTCTGGCAAACGGCTGAATTCCGAATCGTGGAGTCCTCGTTCGCAGATGTATTCTCAGTTTGTCCCTCAGAATCGATCGCAGAAGACGAGAATCAGCACCAAATCAGGTAATTCTGCCAGTCGTAAATGCCGATCAAATCGTTGCCAACTGTCTCAGCAGGTTAGCCAAATGCTCACAATCCTCTTCATCCTATGGGTCGCCAACCGGTTTCATTACGGCAAATTCGATTCGAGCAGTCATTCTCGCACAAATGCTGTTACGGAATCTCCTCTGACAACCGGATTCGTGCCGAATTGCTAGTTCAAGCTGCCTACGGAACCGATGTTTAAATGGTAACATTGGTTTGCAAAAATGCCTCAAAACGTTACAATGTCTGTCGGGGCAGGCACGTTTAACAAAGGACTTAGACGATACGATCGGGACGTGCTTCCGTCCGAAGAGGCCCTTGGTGTTGATTCTTGGCCAATCTTCGGAATTCTTGAGCCGTTCTTGGTCATCTTCCGAACTCCTTTTTGTGCCATAAAGGTGATCTCTGTCGCTTTCACCCGTTTAATAACTTGTGGAAGTGATCGCAGATTAGGGGATTTAACGGCTGTTCCGATTTGTCAAGCACGGCAATTTCGGGGTTTTTTGGTAGCGTATTGAGCACGATCAAATAGAATAATTAGGTGGCCACCTTTGGCCCAAGAATTAGGGCAAGGCAGGGAATGCGCGATTCCGGAACTCGCATTCCTTAAGATTATCATTTCGGTGTTGGAGTCAATTATGTCTGTACGCAGCTTGGAAAAAGTCGCGTTTAGAGCTATGTCAGTCGCACTGCTTGCACTCTGCACGCAGTCGGTTTCGTTAGCCGAAAACCTACACGGGTTGTTTGGTGGCCATTACGAAGGTCCAAGAATGGCGACCTTTGATAATTCGCTTGGCGAAACGACGTTTGCAATGAGCATCTCGCCGAAAGTCGAACCCGTACAACGCGCCAGCGATGTGGTCGTGTACGTCGATACATCTGCTTCGCAGGCCGGTATCTTCAAGCGAGATTCGATCTCGACGCTTGAGAAATTATTGTCCAGTCTGAATGCGGAAGACCGCGTGAAACTGGTCGCGATTGATCTCGATCCGGTTGAGCTGACAAAAGATTTCTTCCGTCCGGATAGTGATGAAATTGCGGTCGCCATTGAAAACCTGAAACAGCGTGTTTCGCTGGGTTCGACGGATATGGCGGGAATGCTCAAGTCAGCATCCAACAGTTTTGCTTCAACGACCGATCGCAACAAGAGCGTGGTGTATATCGGTGACGGTGTAACCCGCGGTGGTCTATTGAAGACGATCAAGTTCGAAGTCGAAGTGAAAAAACTTGTGGCCAATCAGATTTCGGTATCCAGCTATGCAATTGGACCGGAACGTGACATTGAGCTGTTGGCTGCGTTGGCGAACCACACCGGTGGCAACTTCTTCGTCGACAGCGACGATGAGATGGCTATGCAAAACGGTGCGATCGGTTTGGCTGCGACGATTCACGGTTCAATCTTTTGGCCTGCAACCACAAAGATGCCTGAGCAAATTTCGGAGTCATTTCCAAAGATGGTTCCTCCGTTGAGAACCGATCGTGATACGATCCTCGTCGGCACGCTGAAATCGCGGGGCGAAATGGAAATTGCAATTGAAGGCCAGTTCAACGGGAAAAAGACGGCCTTGACGTGGCCAGTCGTGGCTGAACCAAGCAACGATGATTTCGCGTTTCTGCCACAATTGATTCAGGACGCTCGCATCGACAATGGCATGTCTTTGCCAACGGCTGGCTCTAATGGTCTGCGGGAAGCGGGCCGCGTCGTTTTTGCAAAATCACGTGAACTGAGTGATTTGAGTCACCAGGCGATGGCGACCGGAAACGTCACCGCAGCAAAAACACTCGCTTCAGCCGCGTTGAAGAAAGACCCGTACAACACCGAGGCATTTGTACTTTCGGAAGCTGCTTCGTACGCGATTCAAGACTCACCTGAAAACGATCCATTTGACGAAAAAGAACCGACGGATGCTTTCGAAGGCGAAAACAAGCCCGCGACAAACGCGCCGGCTGGCGAAAAACAAGACGAAGAAGCACCTGCTTCGGATGACGCTACGCCAGCTCCGCAAAAAGATTTGACTGCGCCCCCCGCTCAAGACGAGGTTAATCAGTCGGTACCTGAACAACCTCCGATCGTTGAGACGGAAGACAGCTTCAAGGCTGTCGGCCAACCTGATTTGGCACAAGATGATGTCCAACGTCTTCTCGGCCAAGGCGCCAAAGAAACTCAGAATCTGATTCAATCAGAAGAGGATCGCATCAATGTTCTCACGGAAAAGCTAACCGCTCAGACGGAATATGAATTGACTCGCGCTCGTGAAGAAATGGCTAGTGCACCGGGGAAGGCCATCGACCGAATCAAGGGCATGATCGACATTCTTGATCAGACAACGCAAATTGACCCCAATCGAGGTCAAGATCTGCGAAATCGTCTGGTTTCAGCATTGATGACGGCTCGCCAGCGAAAATTGACTTTCGATGACCGGATGGCGCTTCGAGATCAAAACATGGCGGCCGCGTTTGAGTACGAGCGTTCCATTCGCGATTACGAACGCCGTGAAGAGCAATTGGCACAGTTGCTCAACCGCTTTGATTCGTTGATGAAAGAGACCAACTACGATGAAGCCCGTGAAATCGCGTACCAGGCACAAACGCTTAATCCGAACAGTCCCGAAGCTGTTGCAGCCGATGGAACAGCCCGTGTGAGTTACGCATATCGACTCCAATATGAATTGGGTCGAAAGCGCCAGTTCAGCTTCTTGGCCACGCTGTTAGAATCTGAGAAATCAGCGATGCCGTTCCCGGGTAATCCGCCGCTGGTATTTCCCGACGCTGAAGAATGGCGTCGCAAGAAAGCAGCCCGGGCAAAGTATCAGGATGTTCGATTGTCGGGCAACGACAAAGACGAAGAGATTCTTCGAGCCTTGGATGAACCCGCATTCTTTGATGAGGAAGAAATCGAATTCGAAGAAATCATGGATCGCCTGACAGATACGTACGGAATCAACATCGTTCTTGATGAAACAGCCCGTGACGATGAGCTGGCTGAAGATGAGCCGATTACGTTCAAAGTCAGCGGTATCCGCCTCAAGAACGCACTACGTTTAATGCTCAAGCCCCATAACGCAACCTTTATCGTGCGTGATGAAGTTCTTCGAATCATCTCCCTGGACGTTGCCAGTGACCCCGAGTTCTTCGTGACTAACGTTTACAACGTCGGTGACCTCGTGGCACCTCGAAACAACCCAGGTGGAGGTGCCGGCGGCGGC
>CAMYNE010000352.1 GCA_947259675.1 uncultured Pirellulaceae bacterium | reverse complement strand
GCGACAGCAAGTGGATGCGTTTTTTTTGTTACGTTGATCACCACGTCAAAACTCCCGCATGATTCAAACATTAAACCCGTCCGTCAGTTCGAGTCGAACTTATTTTGACTTCGTAAACCTCGCCATTCCCCAATCCGCATGATCACTGAGATCGAATTGTTCGCCCGCGTCGACAACTAAGGCAATCTGCTTCATTCCAGAAATGTCAACCGAGACGGAAACTGGATCGTCACTCGCTCGGATTCGCTGCGACCAAAGCCGTACTCCGTCACCAACGACGGAAAACACACAATCGCCTCTCCCTTTCGTTTCGATGTCGATTCCAACGACAGCTCGAAACCGATCGAAATCGTTTTCATTTGCGAACACCAATCGTGAATACGACTGCGTTCCAAGCCCTTTCTCAAACTTGGCCGTGTTCTTTGTTGACCCGGAAAAGCCGACCGTCAAAGGTCCCCCCTTGATACTGCGATCCCGTTGCCAGGTTCGCTGAACAGCAAAGAGTGCTTTTTGTTGAACCTCAACTGGCTCCAGATCTGAAAGGAAGACCAGCTTATCCGACTTGATGCTTAAATTGGCGATGTAGGACGTTTTCAGTTGAGTCTGGCTTCTGCCAGGCAATTCGATCCTGAGAATCTGTTCGGAAAGTTGATCGATTCGGCCTCTAAAATTCGAGCCATCGGTCAGATTGATTTCGGCAATTGCGCCAGCCGGCGATGGTAGATTAAGATCAGCGCTGATCACGGCGTTGACTATCGATAGCGAGATTCGACGCGACTTGCCCTTAAAGTTCAATGTCACGTGAGTCCCGTCAATACTTTCCAAAAGACCATCGACTACCCGCTCGCCTTTTTCCGTCTCTACAATTACCTTGTCGGTATCGGGTGAGGGATTTGCCAGGACTTCGCGCACGCGATCGGTTTCATTCCAAATGGTTCCCTGAACCATCTCAAGTTTCAGGTTCTCAAGACCAATCCGGGACTGAAAAGAGACAAGATCGTCCTGGACCGCGAGAGATTTCACCCAGAGAGATCCGCCTCCCACGATTCTGAGTTGATGATACGCAGGCGAATTGGATGTTACCTGGCGGCCGGTCTGCAGCCGGACAATTTGATCAAGTTTCAAATCGGTAGGGATATTCCGCCCGGATACATTGCCCTCTTGGTCGATCGTCTCAATGGAGCATCGTATGGACGAGCCATTGAGTAGTTGGACGCGAACATTGTGAAAATCTGCCGCAGCCCAGCCATGGGTGGTCAGCACCGCTGCAACAAAAAAGAACATGCATTTCGTCGTGAACAGATTTGGCAATTTGGGATCCTTGCGATTGTGAGATCGGCGATTTGAATTCATCGTAATGCGTTCGATGCACTTCAATAGTTGAGTCGGTTGGTTCGTATTTGGCTGACGTTATCCAACAAAAAAAACGACGTTGTGCGAAACAACGTCGTGATTGGCGTCTACACATCTTTTCTAGTTGCCTAATACCCAAGTCATGCTGAGACGATTGGCTCGCTGCGATCTAGTGGAGCTTCAATCCAGAATTGAGTAGTTCGTAGTACCGGCTTTAGCCGGAATTTTCCGGCTAAAGCCGGTACTACGAACATGTCTGTTCAGCTCTGACAATCCACTGGATTCGTCGCAAACTCCTATTTCTTCGACGTGCCGTTGGCTGCTTCGTAATATCGTTCGACGATATCTCGATAACGAGCCGGCAACTTGTCTTTGATTGCATTGTTGGCCGGGTCACGACTTCGATCCCGCAAACGACTCCACGGGCTGGCGGGCGAATCGTCATATGACTTTTCAACCACTTTGCCATTTGCGTTTGCGCTTTTTCCGCCTTTTTGACTTTTGCTGGGCTTGGGTTTTGGCTTTTTTTGAGCTTGTTGTTGGTCTTTTTGCTGCTGTTTTTTGCTTGAGTTTGAATTGCAGCTGCTGCACTCTTTTTTCTCTTGTTCCTTGATCAACTTGTTCAACATGAGAACAATTTTCTCTTGCTCTTCTTGAGTTGTTTCACCGGTATCAGAGATTTGCAAACGGCGTCGTGAAAAATCCATCCGTTGATGAACGTCCCGCAATTGACCTTCCTTGATCGCTTGCAACTGCTGAATCTGTCGCCAAGCGCTGACTCGCAATCGCTCCGCAGCCATCGGATTGAATTCAAGAAATTCCATAAAGGAATTGATTGCGTTCTTGTTATCCAGCATGCCTGCCTGCGCGACACCGATGAAATATTGGGCACTTGGGCCATGAATGGTAAAATCGTCCATGTCACTTTTGACCGCTTGCAGCATGGGGAGAGCCTGTTCAAAGCGTTCTTCGTTCATGAGTGTGCGGGCGAGATAGAAAGTCGCGTCTGCCGCCAGAAAATGGTCTTCAGAATTCGCTAATTTTTGGAGTAGTTCGATGCTGGATCCGGTTTCGGCGTTATCACTTGCTTCGACCGCTTGAGCGTAATCCGGATAGAGCAGCATCAGGCCTTCGGTAATCGCGTCTTCTGCGGATTCAGATTTGAGTTCTTCGATTGTCTTGATCGCTTCAGCTTTCCTGGCATCGGCAATCGCCAATCCTTTGACGTGTTTTTGGAAATCAGCCAAGACGGATTGATCGTCAGAGGCACCGAAAACAGGCATTGCAAAAGTCAACGTCACAAGAACTACAAGGCAACCAAGAGACTGGGCGATCTGCGTTAACGATTTCATTTGCGTCCTCTTAAAGTTAGCGTCGCGTAATTGTGACGGTCGATAAAGTCTGTCCTGATCTATTTGTCGTCCATGATGTCTTCTGTCAGCTCAAGAAGTTTAGCTTGCTCATCAGCTGTTTTTATAATTTCATCGTCCAATTGCGGATCGGCTGGCACCTGTGCTTGATCTTGTTCGTTACGAATCCGATCAAGTTGCTTGGTGCGTCGGTTAATTCGCCGCTGACGAAGCTTTAATATTTTATATTCGTGTGACTTCTTGAGCAACGGTTGTTTACCCCCACTTTGGCCCCCTCCGCCCCCTCCGCCCGACTTCTTTGCGTCTTTTAGGGCCTCAAGCAGTTCTTCCAGAGCTCCTTCGATGTCCTTTTGTAACAATTGTGTAAGCTGGTCAGTCCGTTCGTCTTCTAACAAACCGGCGACTCGGTTGAGGTCTTCGCGGATGGCCTGAACCACTTCCGGGAACACATCGCTCGTTCCATCTTCGAGAAGCAGGTCGTAAGCCTGTTGTCCCAATTCGCTAATCTCCAATTCCTCGGTCGACAAGCGGAGCAAGACCAGCTGATCTCGGCGGCGAAGTCGACCGAGATTCTGCGATTTGTCATCGAGTTCAATTGTCTCGATACTCACCAATTGCTGACGTTCAAGCATTTCACGGAAACGACCTTCCAGCCGCGCAAGTTTTTCGGCACGTGTTTCTTCTCGTAGTTGATTGAGCCGTTCTTCAATTTCATCCAGCGCCTTTTGCATTTCTTTTTGAGCTTGCTTTTGTTTGTCTTCAGCATTTTGAGCTTGCTGGTTTTCAAGGTCTTCCGATGCACCCTTCATCGAATCGGACGCTTTTTGCATTTGCTTCTGACCAGGCTGCTGCTGGTTTTGCTGGCTGGCGTTTTGATTGTCGCTATCTTGTGGCTTTCCTTTAGGCGCCTTTTCCATTTGGCGAGCTATGTCCAAAGCCTTGTCTCGCGTGCGGCGCTGTTTCTCCGCCATTTGTTCAAATGCTTCCGGCGGCAAAGACGCAATTCGGCGACGCTCTTTCTTTAACTCCGTTTTCGCTTTTTCCATTTCAGCAATCGCCAACTGTTGTTGTCGCTCGGCATCTTTGGTTTTTCCACTGCCGAGTTTTTCCTCCGCACGACGTTGGTTTTTTGAAGCCTGTTCTAACGGTTTTTGGCCAGGCTGAGGCGGTTGCGATTGTGATCCGGATTTGGATTCACCTGACTTGGATTCACCTGACTTGGATTCACCTGACTTGGATTCACCTGACTTGGATTCACCTGACTTGGATTCACC
>CAMYNE010000351.1 GCA_947259675.1 uncultured Pirellulaceae bacterium | reverse complement strand
ACTGGGTACTGGGTACGACTGAAACTGCCAACTGACGACTGACGACTGACTACCGGCACGCCTGCCAACTGACATTACTGGCGCCTGCTAACTGATTCGACTGCCAACTGGAAACGGGCGGCGAATTCGCGCCATGTCACCATCACGTGATCGAAGCGTTGATTCAGTTCAAACTTAAGCGATTGAAGAGCGGACTCTTGCTGACCCGGTATCTGGAGGTCGCCGATCAGCTCTCGAGTGGCCAGCTGGCCATCGATTAACTGGTTTTGCAATTGCAAGAGTTCAAATTGAAGAGCCCGTAGTTGCTGTTCCTGTTGGTTGAGATCAGCTTGTCGTCGGTCTTGCGCTGCCTGAGTCTTGGCGACTTCCTGTTGCCAGTTCCAGACGCGAACCTGATGGTTGACATCTTGTTCGACCAGCGACCGTTCTTTGGCCTTGAGATGAGCTATGAGTTGCCGATTTCGATCATCTGGTTGGATGTCGGTTGGATGAATGGACGATGATTGGGCATCTTCAGGCGTTGGCGACTCCGCTAACACCGCTTGAGCGCGTGCAAGTACGGTTTCAATTTCCTTGATGACCGTTGATTGATGGTTGGCAAATCCGTCTTCATGAGCACGGTCGACGCGAAACGACTTACCTTCGAGCTGTTTTAGTGCAGCCGCTGGATTTGAAGTCTTGATCGGGATTTTGGCTTTTTCAGAAATCATAGATTGCCCAAGTGACGATTATCGCGAGACAGGGTCATTATCAATTATCGGCAGTCCAACAACTGTATTCCTTTAAGAACAACCACGCGCTAATTTGACGATTAGGCAAGAAAAAAGGCCGCTACGCAGAAAGTGTCCGCTTAAAGCTTGGCGATTTCAACGTTTGTGCGTGATGCGAAAATATAGAATGCTTGGGCTTCAAAGTTGCCGCTTGAACGGGTCAAATCCGCATGAAACAATAGCTGACTTAAATCTGGCTGCGAATTTTGCGGGTTTGCCTCGGCAATCACTGTGCAACGTCAGAACTACTATTTCTTTTAGTGAGTCCTTTAATGAGAATTGAACCACTCGGTGACAAGATTGTCGTCAAACGCACCGAAGCCGAAGAAACCACAGCCGGCGGAATTGTCTTGCCGGATACTGCACGAGAAAAACCCCAGGAAGGCAAGGTTCTTTCGGTCGGCGCCGGGAAAATGCTGGAGGATGGTACTCGGGCTAAACCCCAAGTAAGCGAAGGGGACCGTGTGCTGTTTACCAGTTATGCCGGAAGCGAAATTGAAGTCGATGATGGTTCACTGTTAATCATGAGCGAGTCAGATATTCTGGCCGTCCTACAATAGTGCGGCCTTTGATCAAGTTTACAAGGAAGCCAAATGTACAAGCTGCAAAGTAGAATAAGCGCGGTGATCGTCGTCTTGGGCGCCTTGTTGGCAACGCCCTTAGTCAGTTCCCAGGAACCCGGTGCTAATCCAAAGCAAACTGATCCTGTAAAAGGCAGCGTGGAGCCAAATTCGGTGGACGCCGTCAAGTATCAGCAGACGGTTGCTAAAGGCGTTGATTATCTTGTCAATCAAGGTCAGGACAAAATCGACGGTAGTTTTAGCAAACAGCTTGGTCCAGCAGTCACCGCAATGTGTGCGACTTCATTATTGCGGCATGGGCTTCCTTTAGAACATCCGAGCGTCAAAAAGTCGCTTACATATCTCGAATCGTTTATTCGGCCCGATGGCGGAGTCTATGCGCCCGGAAGCAATCTGCGGAACTACGAAACCAGCGTCGCCATCATGTGTTTCAAGCAAGCTAATGTCGACGGCAAGTATGACCAAATAATCGAACAGGCGGCTGGCTTTCTAAGAAACCTGCAGTGGGACGACGGCGAGGGCCATCCGAGGTCCAGTCATAGCTACGGCGGACAAGGATACGGTAAACACCAACGGCCCGACGCTTCGAATACGGCGTTTTACGTTGATGCGATGATCGAGGCAGGAGTCGATCCCAGCAGCCAGGAAATTCAAAAAGCCATGGTTTTCATGTCTCGTTGCCAGAATCTACAGTCACCGCACAATGGATTGGTGCCCGCGCAAAGCATCGAGTCCGACGATCGCGGCGGGTTCTATTACACGCCCGTAGGAGAGGGTGAAAGCAAAGCGGGTAAATCTGCTACCGGTGGATTAAGAAGTTATGCCTCGATGACTTATGCGGGCCTCAAAAGTTTTCTGCACGCCGGTCTGAAAAAAGACGATATCCGTGTGAAGGCCGCGCTGGATTGGATCAGTCGCCATTATGACTTGAAGACGAATCCTGGAATGGGACAACAAGGTCTTTATTATTACTATCACGTTTTCGCGAAAGCCCTTGATATTCATGGCCAAAGATTCGTTGTGGACTCGAACAAACAGGCTCACAATTGGCGGGCTGATTTGGTGAATCAGTTGGCAAGTTCGCAGCGCTCCGATGGCTCCTGGACAAACGATGCCGATCGTTGGTACGAAGGCGATCCGAATCTGGTGACCAGCTATTCGTTGCTGGCACTTTCCTACTGTCACCCGGATAAAGATGTGGCTACATCGCCAAAAACGACTAGCGAGACCAAATGACGGTTTCAAAAATAACAGTCGAAGTCTGTGTTGCTTCCGTCGAAAAAGCTTTGATTGCACAGCAAGCAGGTGCCGACCGACTGGAACTCAATACGGCATTAGAATTGGATGGTCTGTCGCCGACCCCAGGTTTGTTGATGGCGGTCATCGCGAATGTTGATTTGCCCATCATCACAATGGCTCGACCTCGTCCCGGTGACTTTTGCTATACCGATCTGGAGTGGAAAGTCCTTAAGGATGACGCCAGTTGGATGTTGGATATGGGGGCCTCCGGAATTGCCGTTGGATGCCTTCATCCCGATGGCCAAATTGACAATCGTCAACTGGAAGAGATTCGCGAGTTGGCGCACGGAAAACAGCTCGTTTTTCATCTTGCCTTCGAACAGACTCCGGACTGGAGAGACGCGATGAACATCCTTTCACAGCACGGCGTCGATCGCGTCATGACGAGCGGACGGGCCTCCACTGCGATCAAGGGTTCCGAGACGATCGAGCAGATGATTCAGTTTGCCAATGGTCGAATTGAGGTCTTGCCGGCGGGGCGCGTCGAGGCGGCCAATGTCCGTGAAATCGTGATCCAAACCGGTTGTGACCAGGTCCACGGCAGATTCTCGAGTCATTTGGTCGCTTTGGACGACGAGGGTACTGAATTTGGAAAGCTCCAGGGCATTTTTAGCGAGATCGAGGAAGTCGTCGAAAACCTGAAGTTTTCGGCGTAGAAGCGGCCCAACGGTTATTGAGTCGGGCATTGATAAAAGGCGTTTCCGTAGGCCCCTTCGTTTAACCGCGTGCCCAACGGGCCGCGTTTTGCCGGTCGATACGCACGGGGCGTTGCCCACGCACCGAGATCAATCTTGCTCTCAATAAACGACCATTACAACTTCCAACTATTGGTCTAAATCCCCGTTTTGACTTGACAATTCCCGATGAATGTTGGAAGATTCGCGATTCGAAAGCGAGAGAGAAATGAAGATAAAAACGGGTGACACAGTCCAAATTATCAGCGGCAAAGACCGCGGGTTAACCGGCAAAGTGCTGGCAGTGGACCACGAAAAAAATAAAATCGTCGTTGAAGGTGTGGCCAAGGTTTACAAACATGTGAAGCCAAGCCAGATGAATCCCCAGGGTGGGCGACTTCATAAAGAGATGGCAATTCACGCGTCCAAGGCGATGGTCGTTTGCCCAAAAACGAATAAGCCGACCCGAGTCGGGTATCGATTTTTGGATGACGGTGCCAAAGAACGTTTTGCACGTGTCAGCGGCGCTTCGCTTGGTGAGATTTCGCCTCCGAAAAAGGCTTACGCGAAGAACTAATCTTCTGAGATCAGCGGAGATTTCTCGCCTTTTCGGCCTGCAGGAACGAGGCTGGGTGGGCTGACGAAATGCCAATCAATGAAGATCCCAGTCTCTGGCACAC
>CAMYNE010000350.1 GCA_947259675.1 uncultured Pirellulaceae bacterium | reverse complement strand
AAACCAGTACAATCACTGGTGGGCGGTGAAGATGGGCAATATGAAGCCGGCCGGTGTGGTCGCTGCGGCGTTCTTCGAGACCTTTAAGGAGTTTCCGCCGCGCCAGAAGCCAGAGTCGTGGAATCTCAGCGAGATCATGGACCGGATTCAGGCCAAGCCGACCAACAACTAGGTTGCGTTTCCGAATCCTTGCGCCGCGCCCGGGATTCCACCGGGCATGGCGTTTCCCGAAATCTGCCATCGAGAATGAACCAGGGAGTTTCAGCGTCGACAAGATCATAAAAAACATGGAGGCCACTCGGTCTGGTGGCAAGTAGCCGCAAGCTTCACCATCGATTCGTGCGAACGGCGGAGCTGGCCAAGGTGGGAGAAGACAAGACGCG
This sequence comes from uncultured Pirellulaceae bacterium, assembly GCA_947259675.1. Lineage (GTDB taxonomy): Bacteria > Planctomycetota > Planctomycetia > Pirellulales > Pirellulaceae > Mariniblastus. The sequence goes on along the minus strand of CAMYNE010000350.1, from coordinate 3,625 downwards.
GGAGGCGATTCCAAAAATCAGAGAGTTGTTGGCGAAACTTGATCCTCGTCTTTTTGCGAATCAGTCGGTTTGACGTCTCCTACGAATTGAGCACCCGTTAAAGCGGGCATCGTTTGGTTGACAAAGCATCGTGCAGTGCTCAATCGTGACGTCTCTTTTGTGAAGTCGGAATATTCAGAAGTTGTGATCAAAATGAAGTTGGCGCTGGGGCAGTTGGCTATTGGTGATCGACAGATTGGAGACTTTGAATTCGCTTCAGCAATGGTTCGGGGAGTTTCTCTGCAATGTCACTGGATTCCCGGTGCAATTCAGCGATGAGTTCGATGAAGTCGTTGGCCAGTTCTTTTTCTTCGGCAGTCAACGAATTTGAAAGCAGATGTTGGCTCAGTTCAATCACCCACTTCGGATCTGTTGGTAAACCAATTTTCAATTCTGGCAAGGCGCCCGTGATTCGAAATTCGATCGGTGTCTGGGAAATTTTGCGCGCCAATTGGCTTTCACCCATTAAACCCATCGGGATTTGAATGGTTGCGCGCACGTCGATTTCCTCATCAATCGAAACCAAACCACTGGTTTGAATTGAAAAATCAGGTGAAACATCCGGCAAGATGATCGTAAGGCTGTCATGAAAGACCCGTCCGTTGCGAACTTCAAACATAATCGTTGCCCCGTCGGTCAACTTCCATTGGTTGGGTATTTCGCCGAGTTTGAAAAGCTCGGCGAACATCCTGGCCAACCGCTTGGTCATCTCGTTGTTGATACCCGCCGAGAGATGATGCAATTGAAAGGTTCCTTGCACCTCCGCAAGTTTGGCAAACTCGATTTGACTAGTACCCAACGGCAATCGGATCCTTGTTAACTCCAGCGATAGAGAGCCTTCTATGTTTATTTCATTCTTGAGCACTGGCGCGATTAACTGCAGCCCGGTATTGCAAAGCTCGCGAGAAATCGCCAGTCGATCAAAGACCTGAATCGGTTCAACGCTTAAAAAATTGGTGGAATCGACATTCTCAAAGTGGGTCGTCAAATCAATGTTGTCGACGTCGATCTCCGGTTGGTCGTCGCTTTGATTTCGAACGACGATGTGAGCATCTTGGATAATGGCCGTTAGTGTCGGCATCAAGACGTTGGGAGAGGTGTTCTCATTCTCCACTGAATCGTCTGTCGCAGCGACGTCAAGTTGTGGACGAACGATCGTAAACGATCCCAGATCAGGGCTTGATAACCAAAGTGCAAACCATGATTTGTCAGCAGACAGTTTTTGGATTTTTATCGATACTGAATGATCAGCCTTCTTGATCATCAAATCGTCAACAACAAGCGGAGTGAACCAGCCAAATGACGCACGACGCGATGATATTTGGTACTGGGGCGCGTTGGCGATCGAATTCAAGACCAAATCGCGGATTGCCGATTTGGCAATAATCGTCGGCAACAACCAAAGGAAGCCAGCCAACAGGATAAAACAAGCAAAAACCAAAACCCGTCGTCGTTTTCGTTTCGATGGCATTGATTACGTTTCCTGTTTTGGATCACCCTGTTTTGGGTCATCCTGTCTTGGGTCGCCTTGATTCTGTTTTTTTACACCGATTCGCAACACTGTCCATCCGTCGACCGTTTCAACGGCAAGGTCCTCTGCGATCAGTTTGGCGTCTTCCTCTGGCAGAATGTCTTTTAGCAAGTCATGGGCGATATTCCATTCGACAAGCATTTCCAAAAATGCAGCTTCCAGTGGCCGAGTCTTGATCCAAAGTTCAACGTGGGCGGTAGCAGGCGGCAGTTTCGGAAACGGAGCTCCAGGTACTCCGGCCCCGGCAATTAATGAGTCGGGCAACGTCGCCAAATGGTAAATGTCGGATCTCGTTTCCGGAAAGTGTTTCTCGACGGTTTCCTCAAGTTCCGGAAATGAAATCTTGTTGAGTTTGTCAAGAAAATCCGTTGCTTTTTCATCGAACGTGTCGGCCAGAATTTCGATCGCGGCTTCATCCACAGCCTGACGGATTTTCCCGATATTTTTTCTGGCGATGCACCACCCAACTTTTCGGACAACTTTCCCGATTGGACCATGGCGTTTTGGACAAATCGAATTGACGCTCGCACAGCTTTGCGTGGTCGAATGGGTCGGTTGTTGAGTGAATTCTGTACCGTCAAATACGATCCGCTTTCGACTTGCGAAACCAGTAACACTGGACGCAAACGCTATCGCGGGACCAGCGTCGGTATGGAAGCTCGCATGTGCCGTACCTGGAACTGAAATGTTGAATTCAGCCTGGTCGCTGGACGTCTTCAAGTCGATGATCGTTTGCCCCTTGGCATTGACCGTCGCCTTGACCTCCATCCCTTCCACGGTTCGATCGATGGGCATCGTCATTTCGATTTGTTGCTGGGTCAACGATTCAAACAACGCTCGTGAAAATCGAAAAATGACTTCAATCTCTTGTTTGGCTGGATCCGCTTTTTTAGTTTGAAGTTGTTCTTGTTGCGAGAAACAATCCGTCAACGCGAAGAACAATATGCAATAAGCTGCGGTCCACGCTGATATTCTGGATTTCTTAAACATTGTGGAACGGGAGTTTCGACCTGGTTACCGTAAAGAACTAATACTCGATGAGTTTTCGAAACGCCAGTAACAGCCTTTCGCTATCGCTTAAATTTCGACGTTCGGCTAGCAAACGGATCAGTTTTTTTGGTTCGTCGGTAAGGATGTTGTCCACATCGAGATCGATCATATCCGACATTGTCGTTATATCATTTACAGTCCAAACATGAACCTCTTTCCCCTGACGATGTAGACGGCGTATCAACTCGCGATCGACCTGGCCCACACTGATTGCGATGAAATTAGAATTCAATTGCGACAAATCGCCAATCGCCGCACCTACGATTGCTCCGGTTTTTATTGCTGGCGCGATATCGGAAACTTTAAGGAGTGATTCATGGTTGAGTGAACTGACGACGCAATTTGAAACGAAATCGTTTTGCAAAACGACGTCCATCGTTCGAGCGACCAATTGTTGGTCGTGTCCATTGAATTTCAGCTCGATATTGAGTTTTATTTTGCCCCGTGCTAAATCAATGGTTTGCTTCAGCGTGGGAACTCGTTCGCCGGCAAATGATTCGTGAAACCAGCGACCGGCATCGATTTCACTTAATTCCGCGTAGGTTGTATCCCAGATGTTTTGCTTTTGGCCAGCAATTCTCATGAAGTCAGCATCGTGCATGACGACGATGATGCCGTCGGAAGTTTCTTGAACATCGATTTCAGCATAGTCAGCGCCATCCTCAATTGCCTGTCGGACGGCGCTCAAGGTATTCTCGGGAGCTTCTTTCGAGCTGCCTCGATGCGCCGTGACTTTCAAGTCGTCTTCGAATTTCACATTGCTCAACAATAACCAACAGAACCCGAAGGAGGTCAACGAAACCAGGACCAAGGTTGGAAAAATGACTCGCCTGAACGTCAGTCGAGTTGCCGGAGTTGCCCGCTCAGGATCTGGATTCGATTTCGCGCTGACAATTCCTGGGAATTCATGTTGGACCAACTTGCTGCTTGGGTCGTCAAGCGACAACGAGTTGATTCCCAATTTCCAATACAGTGCACCTATCAGTAGCGCGAGAGTGATGGATC
>CAMYNE010000349.1 GCA_947259675.1 uncultured Pirellulaceae bacterium | reverse complement strand
AACTGGATGAATTATTAACGGCGCTTCGAGGCTAGAGCATTTTCAAATCAGTATGCGGTCTCTGTCATTCTGAAGGAGCTTGCGACTGAAGAGTCTCTCGTTGCTTCGCGTAGATCCTTCACCTCGTGCCTCGGTTCAGGATGACATGAGCGCAAAACAATTTTGAAATTGCCCTAGATACATTTCTCACTTACGGTGAGTTCAGCTCGCGAAACTAATGATGGGTCGGGAACGTGTTTCCCAAACCGTCTTGCTTATCAAAGCAACAACTAAAAAAATGCGTCCGCTGGAATGCGAACGCATTTGATATTTTGAAATCGAAGATCAAATGATTATTGACTGCCGTCGTTTTCTTCGCTCGTGCTGACGGCTTCAGTTTTTGATTCAGACTCGCCTTCTTTCTTGGCAAGTTGGCAACATTTGCTGCCGTCGCCTTCCTGGCAGTCGCCATCGCATTCCTTGGTCTCGCTGCTCGTGGAAACCGTTTCAGTTTCTGCGCAGCCACCACAACACCCAGCTTTGGCAGCAACTTCAGAAGTGCCTGCCGCACAACAAGGCGACTTGGATGATTCCGTGGCAACCAAAGCTGATTTTTCGCTGCTGCTGCAACCACCACAACAACCTTCTGCCTTTACAGTCGTTACGGGCGTTTCCGCTTTATCAGGTGAGGCTGCCTGTTGAATCTCGTTGGATTGAAGGGCGAACACGCCAATACCTAACAATGCGACAACTGCGACTGCGCCAAAAACAAACTTATTCACGATGAACTCTCCTAAATGTGATGGATTTCCAAGACGTATGTAGCAACGACGAGACAACTCGGTCACCTCGGCGAATACTCATTGTGATTTAATGCGCGGCGATCACCGCTATTTTTATACGTTGTCGGCTCATTATAGTGCGGAAGTCGCGTCTTTGTCGATATTTTCGTGAGGCGAATGACGATTTTGTCGCAGCAATGGATTCAATCGCACACTCGCGTTTTCGAGGAAGAAATGCAATACCAACTCAAAATTTCAATTTTTGATGTAACCGAGACCAATTTTTCCGGATTGGTTGGTAGAAGATGATAAAAACAACAAGAACCTTCAAAGCAACCAAACTAACGATGAATCACCCAAATTGTCCTCAATGCGGAACAATCGTCAACGACGATTTGCCTGGCGGATTGTGTCCGGGCTGCTTAATGGAAGCTGCTCGCAGGTCGCAGAGAGAGATTGACGAAACGGCTGCGATTCAGCAAGGGTTTCGGACGCCCAGTATTGGCGAGATGTCCCGGCTATTCCCGGAACTGGAGATTCTCCGACTGATTGGGCGCGGCGGTATGGGAGCTGTTTTTCAGGTTCGTCAAAAAAACCTGGATCGAATCGTTGCCCTCAAGGTGTTTCTCTACAAACCTGGCGATCCAGAATTCGCGGCCCGTTTCCAACGTGAGGCCCGGGCACTGGCGAAACTAAATCACCCCAATATCATCACCGTTCACGATTTTGGCGAGCGCGAACACCTCCATTATCTGGTCATGGAATTCGTCGATGGCTTGAACCTTCGACAAGTCACTTCGGAAGAAAAACTTTCTCCCGAAATGGCGTTGCAAATGGTTCCGCAGCTATGTGACGCTCTCCAATACGCACACGACCACGGCGTGATCCATCGAGACATCAAGCCAGAAAATCTATTGCTGGATACCAAGGGTCGCATCAAGATCGCCGATTTTGGGCTGGCCAAAATGACCGGCAGCGGCAATCAAGGCACGTTGACACACACGCGTCAAGTCATGGGCACGCTCAACTACATGGCTCCCGAACAACGAGAACGACCGACCGAAGTCGATCATCGCGCGGACATCTACTCATTGGGTGTCGTGATCTATGAAATGTTAACGGGCGAACTTCCGATTGGCCGCTTCCTACCTCCTTCAAAAAAATCTCATGTCGATAAGCGATTAGATGAAGTTGTGATGCGGGCTCTCGAAAAAGAACCAGAGCTTCGTTATCAACAGGCCAGCGAATTCAAAACGGGCTTCGAATCGGCTGGCGATTTCGCGGAGGAATATATCCCTGCCCGCGCGCCGATCCAACCTGTTAAATCGTTCGATGGCTCACCAGTCTATGGTGAAAACACGACACGAGTCATGGTCTCACTCTTGAGTGGTCGCGAAAAGAAAGGCAACTGGCGGCCCGGAAATCCACAGATCGCATTGACCTTCATGGGCGGAACTCATCTCGATCTAACCGACGTCGACGCCACCGATGTCAATTTAACATTGCTTACCTTAATGGGCGGCGTGGAAGTCACGGTGCCCCACGGAGCGATCGTCGATTTGGACGGATTTATGCTAATGGGTGCAACGGTCGACAACGTGGCACGTAGCAACGTTCCTTCGAACATGCGGGTCCGAATCCGATCATGGGGAGCGATGGGCGGATGCGAAGTTAGTACTCCCGACGAACTACCTGCACAATATAAAGATCCGCCTCCTGCCGCGTACGCAGAAACACATCAATATCGCCATCCACCAGAGCAGGATGTTTCGATCAGCGGCGCGCTGGTCATGTTATACAAGACAATTGCAACGTTGGCTTGTATTGCGATCCCGATCATCTTTTTGTTAGGCCCTTTTGACATTGTCGACCAGGATGAGAGTATAATGATCGGTATCATTACAGCGATCGGCTCAGGATTTTTGTGGGCATCGCTTGGATACTTTCGCAGGATCGTGGGCGCAGGCCCGGAGAACAACGATGAAAAGTCGATTCGGGAATACTATTCTTCGACTGTGATTGGTACCTTGATACGCAGCTTCGGTCTCATGCTTGGATTCGCCTGTCCCATTCTGTTTATCGTGGCCACTTTTCAAAATCACGATGATGAAACACTCCAGTTCATAGCCATTATTTGCGCGATTTTGTGCGGGCTGACGTATGCCTTTGCCGGATATGTTGAAGAGTTCTTCCATGGCAAAAAAAGAGCGTAGATCTGCTCATTAAGGTAGCATCTCGTCTTTCGTTTCTACCTTCGCATCTAGCTTCTCGCCACTCGTTTCTAGCTTCTCGTCACTCGCTTCCAGCTTCTCGTCACTCGCTCCTCCCTTAACCCAGCCGCCGATCGCGTCGAGCGTGCGTCCGAGCATTTTTCCAGACAAAATGTCTTCAGTCAGCGTCTCTTTTTCACTGGAAAAATTTTGCCACATCGCTTCAACGTAAGGCCCGCTCGTTTCAACCAAGACACTGTAAAACCCCTTATCGGCAATCTCATTCAGCCCCTGCCAATAGTGCTCGACGATGTGACGATCGAACATGTTTCCCGCGACTTTGATTGTCGACAAGGCACCCTTGCCAAGCGTGCCAATTTTGTTCATCGCGAACATCGACATTGCACTGGAAATCTCAAACACGCTACGCCCTTCTTTCGTGGCCAGTTCATGCATCTCATTCCACAGCCGATCAACTTCGCCTTTTGGGATGACGTTGGTGACATCATGATTGGCGGCAGCCGTCACTTCTTCGATCGTTTTGGTTAGCCCTTCAATCGAAAGCGGCGGTGCGCACATCGCATCGGTGGCTTTTGTAGAAGTGTCTTTGATGGCAGCCAGCAAGTCTGCGGCGTGATCGATCGTAGAATTTTCATCGATCACGCCATGCTCTTTTAGCTCGGCAGTAAGCTCGTTTAAGTACGTTTGCGAACCGTAAGCGATATCACTAACGAGGGCTAAAACCGTCATGGGTGAAACATGCAACAACGGACGGGCGGCCAAATCAACAAACCCACCCACGGTCTGCCGGGCCACGTAGCCTTCAACGTTTGACTCCGGATCAGCATCAGTTGAGCCTCGCTCGACACCGCCGACGTCATGAGCCAGAAAATTCAACATTTGTTTGACGAGCACATCGTAAGACTTGGAACTGCGAAACGCCTGCGGAACCAAAAGTTCAGCCGACTCATGCACCGCGCCACTGACGACAGCCGAAGTCGAGCGAATCGTACGTTCAGGTAATGACAGCCCGTACATCA
>CAMYNE010000348.1 GCA_947259675.1 uncultured Pirellulaceae bacterium | reverse complement strand
TCCCATTGATGAAGATAAACTGGTTGTATGATCTGCCGAACAGTGAGTCGTTTTCATTTGGATCGTCTACGCCGTAACCAAAATGATTCCGAAATTTCGGAGTCCACCGGTACCACATTTCGCCCCAGCCACCGATCGACCGAATTGGAACGCGTCGGCAGGGACAGACGCCCTGACCGATGCCACCGAGATACGCGCTCAGATTTGAGCCATAAAAAAACTCTCCCTGCAGCCCGAACGAACCCGTAACAGGAAGATAAAGGTCAGAGTTGAATGACCATGTTTCGAAACGAGTATCGTCCTGGGGTGGCAGATTCTGCGGCGGTGGTCCCACAGCATTGAAATCAAAACCTGTTTCTCCAATGTGACCTGAGAAACCGAGCGTCGCGTCATCGATTCCATCTCGCTGAGATTTTTTTGTGATTGCCGCGCGAGCCTGGATAACCGGCCAGTCACTCGCCTCACGCTCGACGCCGGGCTGGGAAGGGAAGTCGGTTATGATGTCCTGATTCAGCGATGCTTGAAACGTCAACTGAGTGTTCTGGCCCATTTCAATGAATCGTTCAGCGCGAAACTGAGCACGCCGAAAACCCAAGTTGCCGGCGAGATAGCCTGTGCCGTAGTTCACTGTGTTCGGCAACAGCGGCGAGTCGCAGCAACACTGAAGCGCGATTCTCAGTGACAAACTCCCCCTGGAAGTCGATTTCGAGTTTGCCTGCATTTTCGACATTGCCGAATTTCGATAACGGTGGTCCAAGAACGTCAAGGCCGAAACGACTTCTGCGGACATCAATCGTGAATTCTCCCTCACCTTGCTCCTGAGCTGAAAATACAAACAACGTGAACGCGCCGGGAAACGTTCTTGACGTCGCGTACGACATGTCGGACCAGAAAGCACCATAAGGAATAACGCGGAATTTCCCCTTGTTCCAAGTAAGTCCGTTAAGATCCTCCGTAGTGGGCTGGCTGTGAGTCGCCGGATTTAGGAGTGAGTTTGCTTCTACGAACAAATTTTCCTCGACCGCAGCCGAAAGCCGTGGCTCCCCGTCTGATGAAAATTGTTGCTTGTCGACCGTGGACGATTGCGCTAACGTTGTGGCCGGTACGATTAAGCCAGCCCACGACAGCATCAACATTGCTAGCAAATCCAGCCAGACTACTCGCATTCAATCACCGCATGAAAAGCGCCCAGTTTTTGCATCCAAAATGGTGTTGTTTCATCTATCGACCCAGCGGTTACGCAACGTTTACCTAATTGACAAAGTCGACCTGAAACGAAGACTTGATGAAAGCTAGCACTGGGTCTGGAAGAGATTGCGGGCGAAGATAAAGATCGCAACTTGCAAGATAACCGGGAACTCGACCGTTTGCTGCTTCGAAGCATCTAACCCGTTTTTCGGATAGCCCAAACCGTGGTCATACAACGTCAAAATCAGGTTTTTGGGACAGCTAGGGCGAAATTGGCTGAAAACACCCAAGGTTTGGCCGATCAAAAATCAACCGTCAAAGGGCCGGCTCCGCAAAAAAGTCATGCTCCTTTTATGGGCAGCCCAGTTCGATAGTGAAATGGCCACTTTCGCCATCCGATCGGTATTCAATACCATCAGTCTGTAGCCGGGTCCTTGGTCTACCGTGCTCGCCAACTACAATCTTGGTGACAGAAACTCAAAAAATGAGGATCCCTATGAACAAAGCTTTTAAAACCAGTCTGCATTTCGCAGTATTGTCACTGAGTGCATTTTTTCTGTTCAACAATTCGAAGATTGACGGTCAAGAATTGCTCACTGAGCAAGACGTGGCGAGTATGAGCTATGTGGTGAGTTCAGCAATTTCACCCGATGGAACGCATGTTGCCTATGGGCGAGCTGTCCAGAGAGATTTAACAGACGATGAAAGCGGACCGGCGTTTGTAGAGTTGCATGTCGTAGATGCCGAAGGCAACTCCCGTCCATTTGTAACGGGAAAAGTCAATGTTAGCGGCATAGCCTGGACACCAAATGGTAAGGGAATTTCCTATCTCGCCAAAAGAGGTGACGACAAACACGCGTCGATCTACGTAATCCCAGTTGATGGCGGAGAGTCTCAGAAGATTATCGAATTCGATACGGCCATTTCATCATTTACCTGGCGCCCGGACGGTAAGAAGATCGCTTTTCTGGCGAAAGAGGAAGAAGATGAAGAAGAGGTTGCAGCGAACGACAAAGGTTTTGATGCCGAAATCTATGAAGAGCGAACGAAGCCGACTCGAATCTTTGTCGTCGATTCTGATTTCGAAACTGACGAAGACCCCGTAATGCTGGAATCCGAAGGCAGCGCATCGGAAATTTCATTCAGTCCAGACGGTTCGAAGCTCGTTGCAGCGTTCGCGCCGACTGGGAAAATCGACGATTTTTACATGTATCGTCGTATTCGAGTCATCGATTCTGAATCGGGCGCTGATGTTGCTACGATAAACAATCCAGGAAAACTAGGTCCGATCGAGTGGAGTCCAAGCGGAAAATATCTGGCGATCTGTTCCGGCGAAGATATCAATGATCCATCAGAAGGCCGACTAACGGTTGTTTCAGCAGATGGTGGAACGCCGAAAGATATCATGCCTGAATATCTTCCAAACATTACTCACATTCACTGGTTGAGCGATGATGCAATTGCATTCCTGGCAGAAGACAGTTGCGGACGTGCAGTTGGCCAGGTGAATCGTGACGGTTCGAATCAGAGGATCTATTCGAAGACCTATGAAACGCCAATCTTTCTCAGCCTGTCGGCTTCGGACGACAACTCTGTTTTTGCGTTTCATGGTTCTACCGCTAATCATCCAAACGAAGTTTTCATGTACAGCGCAGGAACGCTGAAGAGACTGACTGAACACAATGCGTTCTTAAACGACCGTAAACTTGGCAAGCAGGAAGTAATTAGCTGGCAATCACGCGATGGAAAACGAATTGACGGCGTATTGCTGTACCCAGTTGATTACCAGCAGGGTACGCGATACCCGCTGATCATTATGGTCCATGGTGGACCGGAGGCATCGGTTCCGCACGGCTGGAACACAAGGTACTCCGATCCAGGACACGTTGCAGCTGGGCGAGGTTTCTTTGTATTTTATCCAAACTATCGCGGTAGCACCGGTCGCGGCGTCGAGTTCGCAAAGGACCATCAATCGGATTACGGTGGAAAAGAATTCAATGACGTGATCGACGGTTTGGATCATCTGATCGGAAAAGGATTAGTCGACAAAGCCAAAGTTGGAATCACAGGTGGCTCCTACGGTGGTTTTGCAACTGCATGGTGCAGCACCTTTCACAGTGAGCGGTTTGCGGCTGGTGTGATGTTCGTCGGAATCAGTAACCAGATTTCGAAGTCCGGGACGACGGACATTCCAGACGAGATGTTTCATGTTCATGCCCGTAAACGTATTTGGCAGGATTGGCAATTCTTTCTTGAACGCAGTCCAATCTACTATGTCGAAAAATGTCAAACTCCGCTGCTGATATTGCACGGCAAGAACGACACACGCGTTCATCCTTCGCAGTCGATGGAACTATATCGGAACCTGAAAATTCTCAAAAAACCGGTACGACTTGTGTTCTATCCGGGTGAAGGCCACGGCAACCGCAAATCCGCCGGTCGATACGACTACAACCTTCGAATGATGCGCTGGATGCAGCACTATCTTCTTGACGGTGGCGGCGAAATGCCGGAGCAGAATCTGGACTACGGATTGGATGATGACGACGAAGAAGAAAGTGGGGAAAACGATTCGGATTGACCGGGGTCGCAACTGACCTAATCGCAGCCGATTTTAGGTCCGATTCAAATGCAGGCCGGTTACGGCATCAGTCCGCCATCACGTCAACTCATATTATGTAATCCAAGGTGTGTCAAAAACCTCGTATCGAACAGGAGCTGGAAAAACTTCAGATCGAGCTGGTCAAGCTGCAGCGCGACGCGCAACTGAACGGCCGAAGGATCGCTATCATCTACGAAGGGCGCGACGCCGCCGGCAAGGGTGGTACGATCCGCCGTTTCATCGAGCACCTCAACCCTCGCAGCGCCAGGGTGGTCGCGCTGCCGAAACCGTCCGAATTGCAGAAGGGGCAATGGTATTTCCAACGTTACGCCGAGCAGTTGCCCAACCCGGGTGAAATCGTATTCTTCGACCGCAGTTGGTACAACCGCGCGGTGGTCGAACCGGTCATGAATTTCTGTACCAAGAAACAGTACAAGGTATTCCTACAGCAGGTGCCCGAGTTCGAGCACATGTTGTATGAGGACAATATGGAACTGGTCAAATTCTGGTTCTCGATATCCAAGGAAGTCCAGTATGAGCGCTTCGAATCACGGCGCACCGATCCGCTGAAACAATGGAAGATCAGCCCCGTGGATGACAAGGCCCAGGAACACTGGGATATCTACACGAGATACAAGGAGGCGATGTTCAGCAGGACGCACACCACCTACAGTCCCTGGATCATCGTCAAGGCCAACGACAAGAAAAAAGCGCGGCTGGAAAGCATGCGCTACGTGCTGTCCCAGTTCGATTTCGAGGGTAAGGATGAGCCGGGCACGCACCTATCACCGGATCCGGACGTGGTCATCCGTTACCACCGCTCTCACCAAAGCATTGACTGACCACCAGCCACGCCTGGTTCGGCCCGGTAGAT
>CAMYNE010000347.1 GCA_947259675.1 uncultured Pirellulaceae bacterium | reverse complement strand
ACCAACTTAAATGAAACTATTGTTCTTCTAATGTTCTCATGCAAAGATAGGGCATGGCCGACCCCACGAAACTCATAGTTGTAATGGTATACGACGCCGAGGGTGACAACATTTCGTCCCGCATCACGAGTGATGGATGGGAGAGGGTTCACTATCATGGAGTTACGCGTAGCACGCCGGGAAACGCGACACGGTTGTTGGACTCACGCTGTTCGGCAATTGTATTGTTGGGATCAAGAATGGCGCCGATGAAATAGTCACCCGGCGCAACATCAGATGGTATTTGAACTTGAAACGTGAAATCGCCAAAGAACCCAGCTGGGCCAAACCCAGTTCCAGAGACAAGCGGACGGTCAGCAGTGGATATTATTGTATTTGTTGATAGAAAAACCGTGAAGGGGAAATTCACGAATGTCTCACCCTGATTGGTGAATGCAAACCCGGTTGTAATATTAGACCCGGCACTTACGGTAGTCGTCCCCGTTGGCAGTATCAAACCGGTGTTGTCGCTGCTAATTAGACGGAAATTTGAAATCGAAAAGTCAGTTTCACTGTTTGAATGGGGATAAAGCCGGCGTGCACCACGTGCATCATCGCCGAAGGGGGCCGATGTAAAGTTTGCGCTTCCGCCATGGAAACCCGAAGCAGACGTCAGTAGGGCCGCCATTTGATTAGGCTCATGATCAAGGCCCAAAAAATGACCCATCTCGTGAACCGCGGTGAACCGAAATGCCGCATTTCCCTCCACCTGACGGGGATTGTGGCTGCCAAATTCCCACACGATGGTATTGTCAAACACCATGTCGGCCTCAACGATTGACTGATCGATGAAGCACCAATTGAAACGGACAGTTGTTACCGCAAGCGCCCCCCCAGTGGCTGTGCTATGCCAGGCGAACTCGTTTACACCATTGCCCATGGAGAACGTATTGTTTGAATCGTTTCCGATCGGATCAAATTCAAACCACATGCCTCTCATATCGTTCCAGCGATCAAACGCGACCATCAAATCGGTGCGTGACGGGTGGCTCGTTGGAAATGAGACGGGCAAAAGCCGTGCAGAGGCGTCCCCACTCCAATTGGTGTCATTCCAACCACAAGTGCTGAGCAGGTTGAAGGCCCGCGCAGCGGGTGCAAGAGATATTGAAAGAGCTACTGACAGGGCCACAGAAATGAGCATTTTTGTTTGGAACATCAATCATCTCCCATATTCTTGAAATTGTTTGCCTAGTTTTCCGCTTGCGGCGGCTTTTCACTGTCCAGAACGTCGGGTAGGACGGTCGGCTTCAGCGAGAATTCCAGCTTTTCAAGGCTTGGCGCGGCGAGCTTTGCCCTTGCTTGCAAATTTTCGATCAATTCAGTCAGGAGAATCGGCTTTGCACCTCCGAGCATTATCGCCAGGGCTTCGTGCTTTGAAATTTGGGAAATCTCTGCAGGCTGGTCGGCAGCTCTTATGTCATCTTCCTTTTGGAGTTCCTCGACATTGTCCTCGCGATATAATCTAGGTTTCGCGTCATCCATCTTGTCAGGCTGCCGGTTTTTGGGATTGAGATACAAGCCACCTCCAGTTTCGCCCGACTCGGGCGTAGGCCGCGTTTGCGACCTGATACGATTCGGATCCGGCTTTACAAATTGCAGCTTTTGGTCGAGATCGCCTACTAGCACACCGCCATTAAGCGACACTACAACCTGCCCCCGATTGTCGCCAAGGCCAACCAACTGAAACACACCCTGATTCCAGCCGGAAATTGGGTTCAAGCTCCACTTCCCTCCTCGCAGCATAAGCAAATATGTCTTGGCAAGTTCAAGCTTCGGCATGCCACCAACGACGTCAACGAAGCCTTTTTTTGACATTCCCCCGGCGAGAAACAGACTAAAAGTCTCCCCGGTCTGGCTTTTGGCCTTGTCAGCTCCAACAATTACTTCATTTACAATCAGCGAATACTCAGTATAAGGCTTCTCCGATCCATCAATAGTTGTAAAACGCAACCCATTTACAGTTCCAATCAAGATCACAGGCGAAGTGGAAACTAATTCGTCCATCGACAATTCCTTGAAAACCGCAGAGAAAGAACCAGTGACTCCATTCGACAATAAAAATAATGTAGCAAAAATTTTTAAAATTAAATTATTTTTTAAATTTATGAAATCAAATTTCAGCAAATTGTATGTTTTTGAATATAACATGCGACTCTCCAACAAGTTATAGCTTATAAGTATACAATATTAACCTTGGGAATTCAATGAAACAACGAATGAGTCAGATGTTCACTGAGTTCAAACTTCAACTGGTTCCAAAAACTCTGGCAACGAACAGTACTTGGTCCGAGCCTAAAAGTAGGATCACTAAATCGTACAAAATTTAGGTGGGCTAATTATGACGAAAACAACGACGATCTTATCGTGCTGATTACAGATATCGTGTCATCTTATTTAAGCAACAATGCCATTCAGGGATCTGATATTCCCGGCCTGATTGGCTCGGTACATAAGGCACTTCAGGAAGCTCATACAGTTTTAACGGAACCTGCAGGAACCGAGTACACTACGGTTTTATCGGTCAGGGCATCGATAAAGGCTGATCATTTGCTTTGCAGATCGCGAAACGCTGATGCCGAACTGTTCAGCGATTTGTCAGTTCGTCTGGCCAATCACCGAAGCTGGCAAGACACCCTCTGATCAGAATTCGGCAATGAGCGAAGGGGATATGTACATCGGCCCGAATCCGGATGCCATATCTCCCTGCATGGCCAATTGGAATTGGCGCGCAGGGCCAGCCATACACACCAATTTGCGCGGCCACGGACGGGGTTCCGGGTTGTTTCGGTGCCGAAATACCGGACGGATGCAAACGACCGCCACCGTCCAATTGTGGGTCATTGGCGGGGCAAAGAAATGGGCCCGGATCGGGGGTGATGACCGGGCCCGTTTGGTGGGTGGGGCGACTACCGGAACTACCGGTAGTTTCTACTTATCGAACAACAACAAAGAAACATGTGAAACGGAAATAGCGATAACCGGTAGTTGCGGTTACGCATACATAACTCCCTCATTGCAGTGAAACCCCAATCCAGCACTTCCTTTTCTTACCATCGACATTGCGCGGGCTTCTTCTTAGGCCAAGGTTTTCCATCTGGACCGCCAATGTGTTCTCGGTCCCAGGATCGTGGTCTCGATCCTGGCAAAATGTCTTCCACGACTGGAAAACAGGAACCACCCACTCAAAGCTGTCCGCGCTAATTTCGCAACACTCTTCAAGCCACCGGCCAAAGACATCCTCTTGTTCAAAGTAGGCTTCGCTGGCGTCCACCACGACCTGAGGCGGATTGAGCCCTTGCTGCTGCCACAACACGGTACCGTCCAGCATCCAGCGAAAGATGCCTGGCCATTCGGTGCGAAGTTTCTGTTCAAGATTTTGGTCGACTTTCTCCGGCTTGTTTGTGAACGGAATAATCAGGAAGCGCCGTTTGATGGCATCGTCCACTCGACCGAGCTGCGGCGCATTGTTGCCAACGAAGATCAATAAGAACTGCGGCACATACTCCACCTCATTTTGGTACAGCATACGTGCAGCAACCGGATCGCCACCGGTGAGGCGTTTGATCAGGCTCGTTTTCCACTTCCGCCCTTCTTCAGTTTCAGACGCGATGACGACCCTTGCTCCAGCCAGTTTCGCGATGCCAGTTGAATGAGGATCGAACTTGGATGTCATGAATGTTTCGATCGCAGCGGTATCGCCATAGCTGCCTACATTACCTTTCAGGACATTCTGAAAAACGGACTTGCCATTGCCTCCAGGCCCATACAGGAAGCAGAGGACCTGTTCGCGTATTTCGCCGGTCAGGGCATAGCCACAGAGGCGTTGGAGAAAGTCGATGAGTTCCTGATCACCGCGAGTTGCCTCGTCGAGGAACTTAAGCCAGCGTGGACAATAGGCTGTCTCCGCAGGATCGACCGCCGTTGACTTGGTGATCATATCGGTCTGGACCGGCACCTTCAGTGAACCGTCACGGAGATT
>CAMYNE010000346.1 GCA_947259675.1 uncultured Pirellulaceae bacterium | reverse complement strand
CGTCATGGTGTCGACTCAAAAACGAATGTTTGGACGGCGAAATGTCGAGCAGCGTCCCTGTGACATTCAACTCATTCACGATATGTATCAAGCCACTGCCCCCGAGCGGCAGCTGTCCGAATCGCCGCTTTCGCTGTGAGAACGACTCAGGATTGGGTGCCGCGAACGGATGTCTTATTCTGCTTTTGAACGATTTTGCAGCGGGGCTATGATCATTTGGCAGAACTGACGACAATCAATTGACCTGGACCATTTCATTTCTGTCGATCCGTAGAGAAAGTAGATGTCGTTAGCCTCATTGTTTGCCACCGGAAAGATGGTTTTGTCTAGCGAGTTGTTCCCGCCCAAGACAGCCAAGGGCGAAAGGGCGCTTTACCGGCACGTCGAAAAGCTGGTTCAATTTGATCCAGATTTTATCACTTGTACCTACGGTGCTGGTGGCTCAACGCGCGATAAGACGCTTACCATCGTCGCTGAAGTCAAAAAACAATTTGGTGTCGCGGTCGCTTCGCATCTGACTCTTGTTGGCAGCACTGAAGAGGATTTACGAAAGTACTTGGGCCGGGCACGAGAATACGGAGTCGACTACATCGTTGCCTTGCGTGGTGATCCGCCAGAGGGAAAAGCCGAATTTGAACAAACCGCGGGGGGATTCCGTTACGCTAACGAACTGGTTGAACTCATCCATCGCGACTTTCAAAATTTCGATATCCTGGTCGCTGGCTATCCTGAAAAACATCGTGAAGCGCCCTCGATTGAAGCGGATCTGGAGAACTTGAAGCGCAAAGTCGATGCAGGAGCCAGTGTCGTGGTGACTCAGCTTTTTTATGACAATACTGACTTTTGGCGATTCCGGGATCGGTGTCGACAAATCGGCATCACGGTGCCAATCATTCCAGGAATATTGCCCGTTACAAATCTGGGTCAAATCCAGAGAATCACTTCATTGTGTGGATCACAACTGCCCAAAAAATTTGTTGATCGGTTGAGTGAAAAAGACGACAATGAGTGGCAGTTCGAGGTCGGCGTCGAACAGGCGATCGCGCAAACACAGGATCTGATCGCACATGGTGTACCCGGTTTACATTTTTATGTTTTGAACCGATCGGACGCCACATCGCGTATTCTCCAAGCAACGAAACCTCGCACCGCTGCTTAGAAGCGGGTGCACACAGAAAGAAGACAATGGATCCTCGAAAAATCATCGGCCGACTCGTGTTGGTTTGCGCTTGCGCGGTTTCGGTCAATTCAGTCGCCCAAGAAGATTTATTGACTCAGACGCAGGACGAATCGAGTGGTCAATCGCCGAATGCGTTGACCCCGGAACAGGATCGTCAACAACAAATACAGAAACGATTTTTCGCCGAACTTGATGTGTTGATTCCGGGAGACTTCGCCCCAGATTCCCCACAGAAAAAAGGGGTTGAAAAAGCGGTGGCTGCTTTCCGGCAAGGCGACATGCCCGAAGCAAATCGGCAATTCGAAAAACTGGCGCAAGCCGATCCGTCGTTTCCGCCGGTTGGGCTGCTTCAAGCAGGTCTTGTTTTTGCGGCTGGAAATTCGACGCAAGGATTTCAGATTCTCGAGGATGCTGCCTTAAAGAACCCAGACTACCCCGGAATCTATTTTGCCTTTGCTCGACTGGCGATTGGCCAAAAACGATATACCGATGCGCTGGCCTTGCTCGACAAGGCGGTACTTAAAATGAAACTCAAACCGCTTTCTGAACGAGACGAAGTACATTTCAAAAGTCGATATTACGATGCGATGGTCGATATTTTGATGAGGCAGAAAAAATACGACTTGGCGCGAACGAATCTGGAAAAACTGGAAAACGTCTCACCTGACGCCAATAAAGTTCCGATCACCAAAGCCGAACTCGATTTCCTCGACGGAAACTATGATTCAAGTTTCGCTCGGCTGAAAGCATTCAATGAAAAGAACCCGGAATCGAATTTGCCTGAAATCGTAATGGCTAAATGGTTTCAAGACACCGGCAAAGTCGACGAGGCGGGGGTTTGGATTATCAAAGCCGCCGAATCCTATCCCGATAACCCTATGGTTCAGTTTCAATACGCCACCTATGCGATCAACAAAGATGCTTTTACAGAGGCCAATGTTGCAATCGAAACTATCGAATCCAAACTTGGTGAGACACCCCCAACCGTTTTGCTGAAAGGCCAAATGGCGTTTGCCGGGCAAACCTATGAATTGGCTGAAGCACATTACAAGAAATTGATAGAACTTCAACCGAACAGTTTTGATGCGGCCAATATGTACGCTTTGTCATTGATCGAAAGCCCGGCAGAAGACAAGCGAAAGCTCGCCGCTCAAATCGCCCAACGAAATCTACAAGCGTTGCCCGACAACCAAATTGCCCAAGCGGCATTTGGATGGGTGCTTTGGAGGCTGGGCGAAAAGGAACAAGCCAGGACATTTCTCACTCGCGCGGCTCGTTCGCCTCAACTTGCACCCGAGATTGCTTTTTTCCTGGCCACCATCATGCATGAATCCGGCAGCTCCCAACAAGCAAAACTCGTTCTTGAGCAGGCGATAAATGCCAAGGGTCTGTTCCTTTATCGCAATGCGGCCACCAAACTAATGCAGGAAATCGATGAGAAGACAACGGGTTCATTACCTGACCCGAACAAGTAACCTGCCGGATATAAAGACCGCGGCTCAATCCAATTGAAAAAGCACGACGCCGTCATCGGTCACCGCCACTTTGGTAAAACCGATCGCTTCGGCAATTTTGATCGAGGAGATATTGTCCTGGCGAATCGAAGCCTGGGCAGGCTGAAACTGGTCGGTTAATGCTCGCACAAGTTTCTGGCCCAATCCTTGTCCTCTTTTGTTGGGTGCGATGGACCACGAGAGTTCGTAGAATTTGCCGTCAAAATCTGCTCGGCCAGTGCCAACGGCGACACCGGAAGAATCGAGAGCGATAAGCAAATGACGGTCCTTGTCGAGCAACACGTCGGATAGCCACCTTTGATGGCTCTCAAACGGGATTTCTTGCTGATTGAGTGAATTCTTCCGGGTCAGCGGATCATTACGCCAGTCATACAGCGTTTTTGCATCGTTGAGCGTTGCGGTTCTAAGCTCGACTTGTCCCGACACAAACAGTCTTCCTGAAGTTGGGTATTTCTCAATAGTAGCGAAGAGGTTGCAGCTTTTTATCGTAGGTGCAATTGTCTCAATTGCACAACATCACAAAGTGGTGCAAATCAACAAATGAAACAATGGTTGCTACAAATTCCGCCTATCCAAATGCGACATTGTTCTTTGTGTCAATGATTAGCGAAGAATATCCCAACTTAACGGAGTGCCGCGCTTGATGTCCCTGGTTACGCGAACGCCGAGAACGGTATCCATATGTTTTGGTGCGAGTCCAAAGCCAGGCCTGATGGCACGAACGTTTTCTTCCGTTAGAACGGCTCCCTTCGCGAGATCGTCAACGACGTAAAGAGAGCGACGAAAGGCGAGTGACTCTTGCTCCGCTTTGGACGGGCCAAACGATACTTGACCAAGAGCTTGCCACGCCCGTTCGGCCTCCTCGACCAGCAAAACCAGCTCAGCAGGTTCAATCGAAAATGCGGAGTCAACACCACCATCGGCACGACTGAGCGTAAAGTGCTTTTCAATGACGGAAGCACCCAGAGCGATACTGGCAACCGCGACACCAACGCCCATCGTATGATCGGACAAACCCACCTCACAGCCAAACATCTCTCGCAGTACAGGAATCGTCCTCAAGTTTGTGTTTTCCGGCGATGCGGGGTAAGTACTCGTACATTTGAGCAAGACCAGATCGCGACACCCGGCAACTCTCGCAGCACGCACGGACTCATCAAGCTCAGAAAGCTCAGCCATGCCAGTTGAAATGATCATCGGCTTTCCCGTGTTGGCGATCTTCGTGATCAGCGGGACATCGGTATTCTCAAAGGAAGCCACCTTATAGCAATGAACGCCAAGTTCCTCAAGAAAATCGACGGCCGACTCATCAAACGGTGTGCTGAAGATCTCGATTCCAAGCTCC
>CAMYNE010000345.1 GCA_947259675.1 uncultured Pirellulaceae bacterium | reverse complement strand
AAAAATTGCGGGTGTATCAACAACAGCATCGTTATTCTCGCTTCGTGTGACTCGCTCCGCCCACGGATTACTGGCCGCCAGAATTCTTGTCTTTCTCGTCGCCGGTTTTGTCCGATCCAGGCGGCTTGTACTTCGGATCTTTTTTGATGTTGGCAAATTCAGCGTTCTTGATTAATTCGTCGTAAACTTGACCCTCCTTGTTCTTCTCGGCTTTGACAATTTTTAAAGCTTTGTCGAACGCCGGGATCAACGTCTCTTTCTCAAACGCTTTCTTTTCATCACCCTTTTTTGGCTTGTACTCCTTCGTTAACGACGGATTGGTCTTCTTGAGCTGTTTGACAAACAGCTTGCCGAACTTCGTGCGTTCGGTCTTGGGTTTGCCTTTGACGTGACAGGCGTTGCAACTGACCTTCATTCCCGGATACTTGCTCTCTAGCCGCTTCTTGAAAGGCATATGCGCATTGGCGGTACTGGAAGCGCTTAATACGAATACGGCCAACGTACATGCGACCATCGACTTCTTGGCTAAACTCACGAAAAAAACCCTCATAAACTTTAACTCGGTGAAATATCCTGAAACACGTGATAACCTATTTTTGCATGTCTTAGAATTACGGCAAGAACCGTGTTGCCGGTTTAACTCAGAATAATACGCCGGAATTCGGTTTCAACGATTCTCCGGCTTTTTTGAGTCGCTCGGTGAATTTCGACCCTCCCGCCGATTCAGGACACTACCTTGGATGGCGTAACTTTGGGTCGGACATGGCGACCGCATGATCTGTAAAATTAATCCAATATTGAACCGGATCATCAAGCGCTGCAGATTCTGAATCTGGGTCAATCGCGGTGAACTCGCGACCACAATGCTGACAACAGACTTGACGGCCTAAATAAGAAACCTTGATCTGAGTCATCCGACCGCACGTTGGACAAGGCCTTGCAAAGAAGGGAGTGCCGCTCATTTCACATCTCCATTTGTGAACGAAGTCTTACGGGAATATTGTACAACAATGCAGTGAGATCACAAAATTTTCTCGAAAACGCGGAGGGTTACAGGTTTTGGCGGTCTCTACGTTACGGATTCGATTGCGTTTTCGAAAAGAAGAAAAGGTCAAGTGCTCGATACGAGCGAATCCGTGTCGTCAGTGCTATCAGGTGCTTTCACTGGAACGCTTTCTTCTTCAGTCGCTGAAGTGGTGGTATGGGAAGAAATTTCTGCCAATGAAAACTCAATGTCGGCGGTGATTTTTAGCATGTCGTTAACGATTTGATGATGCGTGTATCGTCCATCCTTGGCAGCCAGCACTTCAATCCGGCCAAACAATCGACCTTCAACAACAAGCGGCAATTGCACATACCATTCACGAGTGGCATCCTTTTTAGTGCCAGTCCGACGACGCGTGGCATGAAACGATTCATGCATCCACGGCACATTCAAATCCATGGTTAACTCATTAATTTCATGTTCGTCGGCGAATTGACAAACTTGTTCCCAAAGCTCTTGCCAATCACGGCTCCCCTGAACATGAACCGAGCTTTGCACATGACTGCTGTCGCCATGCGACACACGAAGGAAAGATCTCGCGATTGAAAGTGCTCGGTTTGAAACGAGTTGAAACTCCGCCAACCCGAAAATTCGGGCAAAGAATAAGACAAGCACAACAATCACAATCGAAGCAACCGCGTATTCAGTTTTGCGATAGACCAAAGCCATGATGGCGCCAACTGCCGTCATCGTGCACAGCAATGCGACCCACAATAAACTGATCCGAGGACTATAGCCTTGTTTCATCATGCGATGATGTAAATGACCTCGGTCAACCGAATAAATACTGCGCCCCATCATTCGGCGACGAATAATGGCAGCCGCAGTGTCAATCAGCGGAATCGCCAATAGAGCGACGGGAGCAAAAAAAGCGTAGGCTGTCGCCTGTTTAAAGGCACAGCGAATCGCCATCGCGCCCAGCATATAACCGATCAGCATACTTCCGGAGTCGCCCAAATAGGCCTTCGCCGGTGGAAAGTTGTATCTCATAAAACCCACCAATGCACCGGCCAGGGAAAGCGCGATGACGGCATCAACCATTTTGCCTTGGTAGATGGCCATCACACTCAACGCCAAGCTCATGACGATCCCAACGGTTGAGGCAAATCCATCGGCACCGTCAAGCAAATTGATCGAATTAATAGCCACGAGCATCCAGGCGTAAACAACGAGAACCGAAAATATCCCGAACTCAATCCGAAAGCCTGCGAAAGTCAGATGATCAAATTGAAATCCGCTAATGATCAAGACGGTGATTGCAATGATCTGGCCGATCAGTTTCTGCCTCCCGCGAAGATTCCAAAAATCGTCTGCCAAGCCGACGATCAATAAGAGAGCAGCTCCCATCAGCATTCCGCCAAGTTCGGTCCCGTCGGACGGCCGAAATCGAAACGAATCCGCGAAGTAGAACAACAAGGCTGGAATGGCCACGGAGGCAGCGACGAAAATCGTGATTCCGCCAACCATTGGAATGGCCGATTTATGCAGCTTTCTGTTGTCATCAGGAAGGTCCACTAATCCGACCCGATTCGCAACGCGCGCTAACAAAGGCACAAGCAACAGTGCTATTAAAAAAGAGAGTGTGAATGCGGAAATGGGTATGATCATTGATGTTATTTCAGAGTCTTGTGCCGAGGCAAATTACGGCAGTTGTTCCTGTTTGGTTCGCTCATCTTCTATTTTGATTGCATTTTCAATTTCCGCTACCAGCTTTTTATAGGCAGCACTTCTTCGATTAATTCGAATCAGATATACCGCTTCTTTTCTTGCTTCGTCAAGCATTCCGGCTTGTAAGTACAACCGGGCGAGCTTAACGCGAGTCTTTAGGTCACCTGGTTCACTCCGGAGAGCATTTTCAAACTGCTCGATTCCAGCTGCCATATCGCCTTTTGCAAGCTTTATCCTACCGCTTAACAATACGCGATTGGTATCGGAAAGCGAAGCTTCGCCGAGGATTAAATCAGCTTTCTCGAGAACTTCTAGCTTATTGGGGGACGATTCGTCCATAAATCGCATGGCGAATTGGAACAACATCTCGGGATCGTCCGGAATAATCGTTTCAAAGATCACACTCTCATCAACTGGATCAATTTTCTTGTTACTCCTGCCGGTTAACAGTCGCAACACACTCTTGAACCGATCCGGATCCAGTTCAAGGACACGCCGGAAATGCGGGGCAGCGGCCTCCATCCGTCCAGCTTGCAAATAGAACTCTCCCGCGGTCCGCCGCAGTTCGGCGTTGGTAGGAGCCAACTCAACCGCCCGTTCAAAATCGGCCGACGCAGCATCGTTGCTTCCGATAAGCGAATTAATCTTTCCAATCTGTTTGTGAACTTCAGGTTGGAGCGGAGATAATTGGCGACTGACTTGGTAATAGTTCATCGCCCCCGGCAGATTCTGCGCAATGAAATCGTATTCCAAAAATCTCGCAGCTTGATATTGAGAGACATCTTTGCTGAGGTAATGCACGTTCTCGTGCATACGTCCCAGCTGAGTATAATTCCACAACTCCTCTTTCGTTTTCTCTTCTTCTTCACCCTCCAACAAATTGAAACCAGGTAAAGAAACCAGTTGTTCAAAAAATTCGAGTCGCGCTCGATGCACCCAGAGGTCACCCAGGTAGTTCAGTCCTTCGACCGACGTCGTTCGCTTGACTAACGGGCTGATTTTCTCGATTGCGGCGTTGGTTTGCTCAAGATTGGGCGAATCGTAATGGCTCGTGTTGAAGTTGTATTCCATCGCCATATCCAAATCCGATTTGCGATACAAATCCAGCGCAGCGACGGTTACACCGGCAAAAACCAGCAGCAAGACTCCTTGAACAATTACGTTTGGCGTTTGGAATTGCAGCCACGATCTCTGTTTCAGACGTCCGGCGAGCCCATGAGCGTGATAACCGATGAACCCAATCATCACGGCAAACAACAACATGTTGGCAGGAATATAAAAGCCGAAATCAAAAAACGATGCGATCCCCTGCGAGACCAGCAGAAATACGCCC
>CAMYNE010000344.1 GCA_947259675.1 uncultured Pirellulaceae bacterium | reverse complement strand
AATTTTCGGAGGCATATCCCCGAAGTGGCGATGAACCACTTTTGCAATCGCACGTTTGCATTCAACTTCAACCGTTCTGATGAATTCAGGATCCATATTGAGTTACCTTTCTGAGGAAAAATACAGGACACGAAAATCAGGATCGAGGGCTCAACAAAATAAGTCAAGCAAAACGCTTCCGAAATCATATTCGAGGCTTTTCTATGTGTCCCGAACAATTAACGGCGTGCCTGAGTTCTACCAGAAAGAATCGCTCCGTGCTCATTGTTTTGAATCGTTGGCCATCAGGTCGATTGAGACAAGAACCAAAATGTGCAGAATACAGAGAAGTTTCTGCTTACCATCATTCAAAACTCGCAAAACTATGACCGAAAACCCCGCGCCCAAGCCCGCTACGAATCCCGATGCCCCGAGAGGCATGATCGTCAAGTTCCTCGATGGATTGGAATGGTTGGGCAACAAACTGCCAGACCCCGCAGTCCTGTTTTTGATCGGACTCATCCTGACTTGGGCTCTATCGGCATGGCTGTCCGGGATATCGTTTACGGAAACCAAGCCGGGAGCAACGGAACCTGTCAAAGTCACCAACATGTTGACGTTGGACAACTTTGCGACTTTTCTAACAACGATGGTCGAAGAGTTTTACAAATTTCCTCCGCTGGGAATCGTCCTAGTCGCGTTGCTGGGTGTCGCGGTTGCGGAACATTCCGGTTTTATCAACGCTTGCCTTAAGTCGATGTTGAATTTTACGCCCGACAAGTTGTTGACCCCGATGCTGCTTTTGGTTGCGATTGTCAGTCATACGGCTGCTGACGCTGGCTATGTGTTGGTGATCCCGATTGGCGGAGTGATGTTTTATGCGGCTGGCAGGCATCCGTTAGCCGGAATTGCGTGTGCCTTCGCAGGCGTGTCGGGCGGATTTAGCGCCAACTTCGTCGTATCCGGTTTGGACCCGCTGCTTTCTTCGCTGACTCAAACCGGCGTTGACTTGGTGAATCCTGATTACGTTGTGAATCCGCTTTGCAATCTCATTTTCACCGCAGTGTCATGCATCTTCATCATCGGCGTCGGGTGGTTCCTCACCGATTTCGTGATTGAACCGCGATTACGAGGAACGAAAATTGACGGCGATACTGACGACATTCCCAAGTTTGAAGAACTGACCAGTCGCGATCGTATGGGAATGGCATTCGGCTTGCTATCGATCCTCGTAAGCTGTGCGGCGTTGACCATTTGGGCTTGGCCACGGGACTCGGCACTGCGAGATGAATTTGGTTCGCTAACTGCCTACGTCAATTTCGTAGCCGATTTTGGGATCGAAGTTGATCCGGACGATCAATTACTGGTCAAATCGGTTACGGGTGGAGCCGCAACCGCGGGTGTCAATCCGGGCGACCGAGTGGTCGAAGTTCATGAAACGGATGCCGCAGGTGACTCACAGACAACTGTTTTCGCCGACAATTTTGAATATCGAATATTCACTCGAGATCGCAACAAAACAAAACCTGCCGAATTTGTTTTCGCGCGCGATGGCACGGAAATCGTAGCTACGATCACGCCCACCAAGGCAACTCGTCCGGGAGCGCCGCTGATGAAGATGATCGTGCCGCTGATTTTTCTGATTTTTGTCGTTCCCGGGCTGGTTCATGGATATGTCTCGGGAAAATTCAAGAGTCATCGGGATGTCATCAAAGGCATGTCCAAGACGATGGAGACAATGGGATATTACCTGGTGCTGGTGTTCTTTGCCGCGTTGTTTATCGCGGCATTCAAAAATTCCGGGATCGGTGACTTGCTGGCTCTAAAAGGGGCCAACTTGATCAAGGAGTCAGGGGCACCGCCTTGGCTGACGATTGTGTGCATGATTTTGCTGGCGGCAAGCGTCAACTTATTGATCGGATCGGCTTCGGCCAAATGGGCAATGTTGGCACCCATCTTTGTGCCGATGTTGATGTACGCTGGTTATTCGCCGGAGTTGACCCAAGCTGCATATCGCATCGGCGATTCGACGACGAATATCATCACTCCGATGATGCCTTATTTTCCGTTAGTGGTGGTATTCAGTCAGCGATACGTCAAAGACTCGGGGATTGGAACTGTGGCGGCGATGATGCTGCCATATTCGATTGCTTTTTTGATCACTTGGACGACCGTGTTGCTGATCTATTGGTCGCTTGGGATGCCCCTCGGTATTCCAATCGATGTCGGCTATGAATACGTGTCAGAGGCCGCGTCTGCAGTTGGCGTCAACTAAGCGCAGACACAAAAAGTTCTTCTCGATGTGCGGATCTGTTCGTCACTCGCCTAATAAAAACTATGATTGGGCCTCGACGGGTAGCTTTGGACTTGGTTATAATCTCGCCGCGGGGTGGAGCAGCCCGGTAGCTCGCGAGGCTCATAACCTCGAGGTCGCAGGTTCAAATCCTGTCCCCGCAACTTGTTTTTCCAGTAGCGAAACTGGAAGACCGCAGGGTTATAACTGACTCAATAAAAGGCTGGTGTCAAATGACGCCAGCCTTTTTGCGTTTCTACGCCGGATTTTGAGTTGTTTACGTTGGACTCGCCTCTCGGACTCTCGCCCTCGTAAAGTCGCGCGGTGATACTTCGCCACAATCTTTGGCCGATCTCGATCCCAAATCTGGCCAAACTCTCACCACTCTCTGACTCTCACGCCGTTCGGGTTATCAGGGGTTGGGACCTCTCGACCAGTCGTTTTAGGCAGGGTTGCTTTCGGTTAGCGCTTCGCACAAACCCTGCAAGTTTTCAATCCGGGTTAAGACGAGCAGGTGAGACTCCGGGCAATTCCTGAAAACTTCGGATTCCACGGCGAACTGGCATTTTGAATTGCAAGGTGGCAAAATGGACGGGCGGACCGGGAATTGGACTGGTTTTGGCGGGTTCCCCAGTAATCCGGGAAAACCAACGTTTTTTACGCTCGTGTTGAATGTCCAGTCGGACTTGAACCTATGACCTCTACGATGTCAATCTAGAGTTGTGGCGTTGGAATTGTGTTGCGGAAGCAGGACATTTGCGTAATCCGTCCTTGAAAACGACTGGTCTTGTGGTTCTTGGCGTTGCACCTACGTTTCATGCGTGTTGCCTTTGCATTGTGCAATGCTGTGTCAGATTTGTGTCAGATTTTCAGTTAGGCTTTCGAGATGCACGGCGGATATAGAATCATCGAGAATCTATTCATCTGACGATTGCCGCGGATAGGGCCAGGCTAACAAAAGCAAGTAAACTCGAATCGGATATGGCTGTAAGTTATGATTGATGATTATGTCCAATGTCACTCATGCTGGATGATATACTGGTTTCAAATTCCCGATCATCATCAAACTTCTTTTGCTGCGATGAAAATTCACTTGTCATATGCGATTCTGTATTAGATAGATAAGACATGGTCTGTTTTATAAAAGCCTCTAGCTCCCTGTTGCGGTCGGATAAAGAGTCAATGTATTTCTTTATAATTTCAAGTGGTGATTCCAACCACTGGTTGGAGCCGTTGTCTATAGCATTATTGTGAAGACTTTCTTTGAGACTGCCGAGATTGGCTGACAAATGTGCAGGTAATAGTTCCGTAAATTTGTCCAGGATCATATTGGACAGATCACGAAGACAGGCAGGATCGACACTGCTGTCAGGTTCTTTGCCGTGGTTTCCGTTGATGAGCTGCTTAAAAGAATCTTTCCAGTAAAGTTTTTCAGCTATGAGTTTACTGCTGATCTGTTTTTTGTTCTCCTGTGACAGTTCCTTTAAAATTATGAGAACTTCGTCGGCTACAGCAATAACTTTTTCTTCAAATTCATCGTGCACATCAGATAGATTAATATCTTTGTTCATTTATGTTACTCCCCCCTCACGAATAAACAATACTGCATATTGCCAAGATCCATTTGCATAAGAGTCTACATAGCTCCAACGCAGCGGACTTATTTTATATCGGGTTTTTCCATGATTACTTTAGTTTGCTAGATGGTAAGGTTTTTTTTGCTGGATTCGAGTTCTTTGACTACGTCTTCGTCTGTTTTCACTGTATTCCGTCCTGAATTT
>CAMYNE010000343.1 GCA_947259675.1 uncultured Pirellulaceae bacterium | reverse complement strand
TTGAAAAATATTCGATCTCGCTCAATTGAAGCACTGCCCGCCGAAGACAAGGCCCTACTGGCTGACTGACTGGCAATACAACCGACTGCCAAGGATCCATATGACGAACTCAAGGCCAGGCCGTTTGTAAAAAAGTGGTCGATGGAAGACCTTGCGTCTGATACCGAAGTTGATTTTTCGATACGAGATCTTGCCAACGGCAAAAAGTTGTTTGGTGTCGCCCAATGTTACAAATGCCACCGAATCCAGGGGCAGGGGGGGATCGCTGGGCCCGATCTGACTCCAGCCGGATACCGTTTCAGCACCCATGATTTGTTGGAAACAATTATCGATCCAAACAAATCGATTTCCGATCAGTACCAGGCTACGATTTTCCAGATGGAAGATGGGCGGACGATTACGGGACGAGTCGTTAATCTGAACGGTGATCAGTATTGGGTCCAGCCTGACATGATCAAGCCTAACGAACTGGTTCGCCTTAAAGTCCAAGAGATTGAAGATATGAAACCGGCGACTGTCTCAGTCATGCCAGTCGGATTACTGGACAATCTGACCAGCGAAGAGATTTTGGACCTGTTGGCGTACCTCAAGTCGACTGCTCCCAAGCCAGCCGATGAACTTGGCGAATGACGACCGTTGCATCTGTAGATCAGTCCGCCGCAGCGGACTGGCGCGAGTCTGTGACAGACTTGCCTGCTGTAGTTGTTTGAGTCGAGAACGACACAGACTCATCGCTTTGTGATGCGACCAGCAATTTGGTCAACTGCAGCCGCATTGACTTTATGATTCTTGAACTTAGTAGGAATCGCCGGCCAGGTCGCGGTTCCCGTTTGAGCCAGGTCAGAAATCGCCCGCTGGGATTCTGGAACAAATCTGGGGCTGGCGGAGTTGTCAAATATATCTTTTCGACCCCATACTTGAGCCAACTGGTCCTGGTAGAGCAAACTCCATCGCTCGGTCTGCCCATTCATTACGTCGACCGATGGTCGTTGTCGACGACTGATCAAAATCAGCTCAGGTTGAGCAAATTCGAGCACCTTCGTTTCGTCCTGAGGTCCCGAATCCGAGCCTCGATTTCGTGAACCGGGGCCTTGATCGCCAATCACAAAGTCGAAATGCATGTCGACAATTTGTTGCGGATAACAAGTTCGAAAACGACCGTCAAATGCCACCGGGCAAATTGGCAGATCGTGATATTCGCCGCCAAACGCGCCGATCGCATATTGCGCCCAGTTGTAAGTAACGACCATTCGACCACTGAGATCTTGGTCGGCGATATATTCAAACGCTTCAACTGGATAAAACGACTTGTCGACAGGTAAATCGGTACTTCGAAAAAGACAAACACCAGCAAGCAAACAGGCAACGGATACGTATGAAATCTTTAGCCATGCGGGAGTTGCCGTAGTCTCGCCCGAGTCGGCGAGTGAATTTGACGAGATGCGTTGCTTCAACTGCACGAGCAGACTTTGAAGATGCTCGGGAACCCAGAATCCGAACAACAACACAAAAAAGGCGACGTGCCGGACATGGGACCAGGCCTGCCAACACACCAACGTCAAAATCAGGATTTGCGTCCAGTCCCGTCTTCGTTTTGAGACTGCCAACGAAATCCCGGCCAAAACCGTAACGACCAAAAATCTTGTTCCGTTGGGTGAAGACAAAACGATGGGGTGCCAGTCCCTGATCTCTGGTCGTGGCTCACCGAGAGACCGAACCAACCATAAATGCAAGTCGGGACCGTAAGGGTTAATAAACGTGCCCAGTACACCAACAAATCCCATCAGGGCCAATCGGAGCACGAGCCCATAGGCTTCGCTACGCCGATAGTATATCGCTTCGACGGACCGACCACCGAGGTAGGCGAGGAAAATACAGATTCCAGCGACGAAACCACCGTGAGAGTTGGCCCATAAAAATAATATTATCGGCATCAGCCACAACCAGCGAAGTCGCTGTGAACTTTCGACGATCAAATCGTTTGTCGGAGCGACCAAACCGTCGCGCCAACCACGAAAACAATACTCTAGATTCCACAACATCAAAGCGCAGAAAACAAACGAGGCGATTTGCGGACGAAAATGCCAGTGGAGCGACAAATTGATGGCGACCAGGAAAACAGTAAGCCCCGCAACCAAACCGTCGGCACCGTTTCTTAATGCACAGCGAACGATTACAAAAAACAATAACGCGGCGAGTAGAAATTTGCCTGCGATCAAGCCCGCGATGCCCAAATTGTCGTACGTCAGCGCCAACAGAATCTCAGACAGGTTCTCATGGTTGATCCAGCGGAAGCCCTCGGCCGTAAACGAGTAGGTTGTGGTCGGATGAATGAAACCGTCGCGAAGAACATCACGACCAAACTGAACATGACCCCAAAGGTCTGGATCAGCGATATTAACGGCCATGCAGCAAAGGCTGGCCAACGCAAACAGTGCTAATGCGGCGATGCCGTGCTTGGGGCGAGAGAGAATTTTTTCGGTTGTTGGAAAACTGTCGCGAGACGTTGACATGGCAAAATCCGTTTACCAAGCTGCTATTCATACCGGTTACAACGCAAATACTCTCCAAACATAGAGCCTGAAAACCGGTTTGCAGCGATCTGATCGTTAGCAAGAGCCAGAAACGGTGAATCGTGGGCGCTTGGTCGGAATAATTCGCAAGACCAAAACTCTTTAGAAAACTCTAAAGTTGTTTATCGACCAAAGCTACAAAAAAAGCCGGGAGAAACCGGGCTTATCGAAGCGTGGCTAACGAGACGCGACCCCATCCTTTCGTGAATTTAGAACGTGCACGTGTTATTCCCGTACGATTTTTAGATCGGGAAGCCGCGATAACAGCCACTCGACCCCGCTGTCCGTGACTTTCGTCCCTGAAACCTCAAGCAATTTGAGCTGGCTGAAGTCAGCAAGGTGACGCAGTCCAGCATCGGATATGTTGGTTTTGGTCATTCGAAGGTTCTCTAGGCCAGTGTTTTTAAGGGAAGCCAATATCGAATCGCTGACTGACGAACCGCTCAAGTCAAGTTCTCGCAATTGGTCGAATTGGCCGAGTGAACGTAAAGTCTGCGAGTCAATGGCGCAGTTGGTCAAGAACAGTTTGTTGAGCTGATCGCACCCTTTGAGCATTTCAATCTGTTTGCCCGTGACCCGGTTGGCTGTCAAATCCAGCCATTCCAGGTTTTGGCATCGACCAATTGACTTGTACGCGCGATCGGTCAACTTGGCAGCAGGAAGAGCAAGTTCAGTACGATCCCCCGGCAACGACAATAGCTTCTCAACTTGTTCTGAGCGAACTTTCAAAAACTCAACATACTGGTTGTCCAGTTCGTCAAAGCTGGCTTCCAGGATTTTTTCGAATGATCCCGGTTTCAACTTGCCCGTGTACATGAGCTTTAGAAATTCGACGAGTTTTCTTTGCGACGATCCACATTCATAATCCATCAACATGTGAGTGAGTCCGGCTGATAGGCTATACAAACGCGACTTGTTGGTGTGCATTTGAAACTCTTTTCGACCAAGAGAGGAGAGCTCGCCCAATGGCACATAGAACCCTTCTCGAAACCGGCGAATGCGGGCGTACTGTAATCGTTCTGACTCAAAACCACCAAGCGTGACATACGGACCAAAGTCGGTTAACGACTCGAAGTACATCGCAATCCCTTCCCCCAACCAGATGAAGCCGTCATCGAATGGCGATTCTTTGGTCCGAATGGACTCTTGAAAGAGTTGATGAGTTACTTCGTGTCGCCACGTGCTGAGTTCATTACTGGCGAAAAAGAAAGAAGTTTGGATCGAATCGTTATAGTAGCCCGTTGAGTCTTCGACGCCTTTCACCCATCTACGTAATTGTTCGATATACTGCTGCTTGTTGGCAAAGAAGACAATGTCGAATTTTTTTGTTGGAATACGCGACTTGCCTTTACCTTCAATCCATCGCGAAACGGTCCTGGGCCGATTCCAATATTCAAAAAAAACCTGCCGCCAAACCCCTTGCCATCGTTCCAGTTTTTCAGCCAGGATTTGAGTCATCTCTTCACTGGCTTGAGAGGCAAT
>CAMYNE010000342.1 GCA_947259675.1 uncultured Pirellulaceae bacterium | reverse complement strand
TATCGCGATTCCAAATACAATCGAGAAATCGCATCGTGGATTGAACAGGAACTAACGAAGCATCAAGAAGATATTGAAGTTCGCCACGACACTGGTCCAAGACAACTGGACAATCCTTGAGACTCGGTTAAAACAGAATCGCAATCGACTCGACAGATACAGAATATTTGGTTACGCAGTTCACCTGCGTACTAAGCTGAGTATTGCGTGTCCGGCGGCGTCGATGGCGCCCAACGGACTTATTTGGTTGGCCATGGAAAAAGTCGCGATTTTTGTTGACGTACAAAATGTCTACTACACGACACGCCAAGCCTTCGGGAGGCAGTTTGACTATCGCGCGTTCTGGTCACGCACAACTGGCGGCCGTGAAGTCATCGCGGCATTTGCCTATGCGATCGAACGTGACAATGCGAAACAGAAGAAGTTTCAACAGATCCTGAGAGACATCGGGTTTGACGTAAAATTAAAGCCGTTTATCCAACGCGGTGATGGCAGCGCGAAGGGCGATTGGGACGTCGGAATCACGCTTGATATGCTTGAACAAGCCGAACAAGCGGATGTCGTAGTGTTGGCATCGGGCGATGGCGACTTTGATATGGCACTGGAACGAATCAAAGCGAAATTTGGCGTGCCCACGGAGGTGTACGGCGTCGAACAGCTGACTGCGACTTCCTTGATTGCCGCGGCGCAGAAGTTCGTTGCGATTAAGCATGAGCTTTTGTTGCCATGATGGATATTTCTAACTCGATGGCAAAATGACCCTGTTCGCAGGCTCGGGCCAGCGTGGGAAAGATGACGGCGATCCACTGAAAGCGACTTTTTCATTGCCAAACGACATTGCTGTCAGTCCGGATGGAAAATTCATGTATTTAAATGCAGTCGCACCAATCACGGGGAGCCCCCAAAATCGGCACCGACTCGTGTTCGTCGAATTGTACTCAAAGACTAAATTAACTCATTCAATTTTGAGCAACATTGAACAAGCTTCGGTGTTTAATATGAACCACAACTAACCTTCAAGGAGATATCGCCGATATGAAGACCCAATTGCTGTTACGAATACGAGTCGTTGTAATTGTCGCCGTGACCGTCGTGTTTGCCGGGCAAACAAACGGCCAAGAAACCAAAGAATTGAAGAAGGTCCCGAATACCAAAGCGTCTCCCGGCGTTTTTGTTTTTCAAGACGACAAGACTTCAGGTCATCAAGTCGATGTCGTCAAGTCAAATGGCAACGTATTTATCGTGCGGAAACAAGATAGCGATGATAAAACCAAAAACGACAATCAGAAAATCCGTTGGGAATTTAAAACCGACGGCGACGAGAGCAAGCAAAACAATCAGAAATTCCATTGGGAATTCAAGACCGATGGCGACCATCACAAACAGCAAAACAAGGTCGTGCGTCTTCGTGAACTGGACGGAAAGCCGGGTCAGCATGTCATCGTTATACAAGAACAGGACGGCGGCTCAGCAAAACGAGCCCGTCGGATTCAGGTAGGTGATACAAGTGAACAATCACGAGGCATCTGGGTCGAGAAGGGCGGCGTCGAGTATCAATTGCTGTTAACGGACGACAAAGGTAACATTCGAAAAATTGCGCGCAAAGAAAAGCTCCATTCGCATGATCCGGTTCGAGACGAACATTCGCAGGATTCACTCAGTGACCACACTCATGGCGATCACGAACATGAGATTCACGAAGAACACCAACATTCAGGGCATGATGGTCATGACGATTTCCATTTTGAAGGCGCCGAAGAAATCCACAAAATGATTGCAAGGACGCTGAAGAAACATGGTCTGTCTCTCAATGACAAAAATGTGGATGTCCAAGTCGAGAAATCCGACGATGGCAAAATGCGAATTCGCATTACTGGAGAAAAAGAAGGCGGCAACAAACGGCATGTAAAGAAACGCATCCAAATGAGAGTAGAGCAAGATCACGGGCAGCTAGAGCTTCACGCTCCTCACGATGGAGATCAAATTCACAAAATCGAGATCAAAAAAGACGGTGATTCAAAATCTGAACAAAGACGAGTTGAAAAGCGAACTGAAGTCCGGCGTAGAACGGATCGTAAGTCCGATAATGAAATCAATGTCGAAGTTGAAATCAGCGATGAACGCGATACCCCGAGGGCTGATCGTCCCAAGCTACCCACGCCGCCAACCCGACGAATCGTCGAAGACCGACGCGAAGCGGGATTTGGTCCAAACCCGAGCAACCGTCCGGCGGCGCGGGGACAAGGCCGTGTTGGGCCACGCAATTTTGATGAGCGCTTGAACGGAATGGAAAAACAACTTGAATCGCTGGAACGCAAACTTGACATTTTGATTCGCAATTTGGAGTCAAATCGCGCCAGGTCGGGACAGCGAGGAACAAGGAATCGAGGAGGTTCAGATCGCCGCAACGAGGATCCTGATACCAAACGCGACGACAATCAACGTCGAGCTCGATAAAGACCGACAATTAAAATAGTCACTTCCCAAAGCCGTCAGTTATTCTGGCGGCTTTTTTTCGTAAGAAAAGTCACTTTTTTCCGCATTAGCTGTGTGAAGAGCGCAAAATGTTGAGCGCTAATTTTCCTGCGTATGTGGATGGACAGTTCACACTCGGTGATTCGTCAGGCTCGTCACCCTATGGATTCGGCAATACATTTGATCTTGAGAGTCAACCGACAGCGAGCAAAACCATCTATTTGGATTTCGACGGACAGCCAAAGTCGAAGTCGGTAACGAATCCACATCGATGCGAATCTCGCAACATCCGTGGGATAACCCACTGTCCATTGAATTAGTCGACAATCGCTTTTTGTTCAGCTATCTTGAGAGACGAGACGCAGGTGGGCTTCGCCGCCATCCTGGGCATCGCTTGCCATCTTTATCGGACCTTGAGACCAACACCACGAGAATTATTATGAATGCCAGAATTGTTCTTTGCGCCATCCTTGGATTTAGTTTGTTCGTTGGCAGTCCGCAATTCTGCTCGTCTCAGGATAGTGACAACACTCGAATGTTGTCGCAAGGTGCTGTCAGCAACAGTCACATTGCATTTGTTTATGATGGCGACTTGTGGATTGCGAATCGTGACGGCTCCAACCCGCATCGCTTGACTTCCCACGAAGGCGACGAGGCGTCACCCCGTTTTTCGCCAGACGGAAAAACGATCGCCTTCAGTGCTCAATACGACGGGAACACCGACGTCTACATTATGCCGGTTTCCGGCGGTTCGCCGACGCGACTGACTTACCATCCCGATCCTGATTTCGTTGAAGGGTTCACGCCAGATGGCTCGAGAGTCCTGTTTTCGTCAACCCGGGATGTTTTCACGCGTCGTTATCGCAAGCTGTTCACTGTATCCGTCGAAGGCGGTTTCCCAACGGCATTGCCAATTCCCAACGGCTTGCGCGCTTCGTATTCCAGCGATGGAAAAAAGATCGCCTACATTCCAATCGCCGAACGCTTCGGTCAGTGGAAAAACTATCGCGGCGGTACGTGCTCACGAATCTGGATTTACGACGTCAACGATCATTCGGTTCAACAGATTCGACAACCGGAAGGACGATGTAACGATACCGATCCTGTCTTCATCGGTGACAAAGTCTACTTTCGATCGGATCGCAACGGAGAGTTCAACTTGTTCGCATTCGATGCGACGACCGAGGCGATTGAACAGTTGACTGATTACGACGACTTTCCAATTAATCGAATCACCGAATCGTCGGACGCGATCATTTACGAACAAGCTGGCTATCTTCATCTGTTTACGCCCGCAACCGGGAAGTCCGAACAAATCAAAATCGGCGTTTCAACTGACATGACTGAAATTCGCCCACGGTACGTCTCGGATTCCCGATGGATTCGCGATGTGGGTGTCTCTCCTTCCGGCAAACGGGCGGTTGTCGAATACCGAGGCGAAATTGTCACAGTGCCGGCCAAAAAAGGCGACGTCAGAAACCTCACCAATTCAGCTGCTGTGCACGAACGCTCGCCGGCATGGTCACCCGATGGGAAACAGATCGCTTATTTCTCGGATTTAGGCGGTGAATACAAGCTGCACATCGCA
>CAMYNE010000341.1 GCA_947259675.1 uncultured Pirellulaceae bacterium | reverse complement strand
CCCACTCGACCATCAGGCGACCGAGCTGTGGGCGTCAGGCCAGCACTTGCAATCAATACAGTTTAACGCGGTAATGGCTGCCACTGATTTATTGTTGAAGGCTCTGCTACTTGCACCACAAAGGCGGCTGTGCGATATTTGCAACGTGATTTCAGGGGTTTGAAACCGTTTAGGTGAGATTGTAAATGCAGATTTGGCCTGCCATTGATATCCGTTCCGGTAAATGCGTCCGCCTTATGCAAGGCGACTACGAGCAGGAAACGGTTTATGGGGACAGCCCTGCAGATATGGCTCATCGGTGGGTCAGCGAAGGCGCAACAGGCCTTCACATTGTCGATCTCGACGGTGCTCGTGAAGGCGTTTCTCAAAACTTTGACGCGATTGCAAAAATCGCGGCCGAAGTCGACGTCCCAATTCAGGTCGGTGGTGGCATTCGTGACACGGACGTAATCGATCAATTTTTGAGCGTTGGCGTGTGCCGGCTCGTGATTGGTACGCGTGCGCTGAAAGACCCGGAATGGGCCAAAGAAACGATCCAACGTTATCCGAAACAGATCTTGATTGGTCTTGATTCACGTGACGGGAAAGCAGCGACCGACGGTTGGCTTGAAACCTCTGAAGTGTCCGATTTGGAATTTGCTACCGAAATGGCGGCGTTTCCGATCGCAGGCATCATCTATACAGACATTACAAAAGATGGAATGCTGTCCGGGCCGAATCTCGAGGCTCTCGGACAGATGAACGAAAACGTAAACGTGCCGGTAATTGCATCGGGGGGAGTTACGACTGTTGATGACATTTCCCGTTTATCGGCCTTGGAATTGGCAGGATGCATTGTTGGTCGCGCGCTTTATGAAGGCAGATTGACTCTCAGTCAAGCGATCATTGCAGGAGCAACGAGTGTTTCAGCCAGCTAACTTTTAAATCAAAGGCAACAACATGGCAAAAGTTGAGTCCATTCGAAATATTGTTCTTTGTGGCCACGGTTCGTCAGGCAAGACGACTTTGGCAGACGCTTTTTTGACGGTTACCAAAACTGTAACCGGTGACCCAAGTGTGGAAGATGGCACCAGCATTTGTGACTTTGATCCAGAAGAGAAAAAGCACAAGTATTCGATCGAAGCGGCCGCGATCAACTTCACTCATGACGGAAAAAACTTCAACGTCATCGACACCCCCGGCTACCCGGACTTTATCGGGCAAGTCATCGGACCCATGCAGGCTGTCGACACCGCTTTGATTGTTGTCAACGCACACTCAGGTATTGAAGTTAATACTCGGCGAGTTTTCAAAGAAGCCGAAAACGCCGGCTTGGGCCGGATGATTGTGATCAACAAATGTGACGATGAAAATGCAGACATCCCGGCACTGGTCAACAGTATTCGTGAGCTATGGGGCACCAAGTGCGTGTTGCTCAATGTTCCGGTCGGCAAAGGCCAGGATTTTAAGGCGGTGATGAGTACGCTGGATGTGCCTGAGGATACGACGGACGCTCTCGTCGACCCGCGACTGATTAACGAACCGCTCATCGAATCGATCATCGAAGTCGACGACGACGTCATGGAGCGTTATTTCGAAGGAACTCCGCCCACCAAAGAAGAATTAACCAAATTGATCGTGCGCGCTGTCTCCGAAGGCAACTTGATTCCAATCTTGTGTTGTAGTGCAAGATCCAAAATCGGCGTCAAGGAGTTGCTTGATGCGATTGTCATGTGCGGACTCTCTCCGGCGGATGTGCACCGCAAAGCTCAGAATGGATCGGGAGAGGTCGAACTAAAACCGGACGAAAGTGGACCACTGGTGGCCCGCGCGTTTCGAACCCGCATCGATCCTTTTGTTCAAAAACTGAATTTTATCCGAATCTATTCCGGAAAACTAAAACGAGATGATTCCGTTGCCGCGTCGTCGTCTCGAAAAGCGATTAAGATGGGGATGTTGCTGAGAGTCCAGGGCGAATCAACCGAAGCAATCGACTCGGCGGGCCCCGGTGACATCGTAGCGGTCGCCAAAATGGATGAACTGCACACGGGCACGATTTTGGGTGACCTGGAATTACCCGAAATCCAGTTTCCAACGCCGATGGTCAGTCTCGCCGTGACTCCCAAAAGCCGTAACGACGAAACGAAACTGTCTGGAGCACTTCATAAGGTGGTCGAAGAGGATCCAACTTTTCATCTTGATCGCGATGCTCAGACCAAAGAACTGGTCATGACCGGCATGAGTGAACTTCATCTCAAAGTGATTCAAGAGCGTTTGATTCGTCGCGATAAACTGGAGGTTGATACCAAAGAACCACGAATCGCTTTCCGCGAAACGATTCAGGCCAAGGCCGATGGCAGCTATCGACATAAAAAGCAATCGGGTGGCCGAGGTCAGTTTGGTGAAGTTCACATCCGCATGCAACCGCTCGCTCGCGATACGAATATTGAGGAATTCGCAACCAAGGCGAACTTCCATTCGATGAAAAACCATCATTACAACGAAAAAGCCAATTTTCTCTGGATTGACTCCGTTGTTGGCGGGGTGATCCCAGGGAATTTTATGCCGGCAATTGGGAAAGGATTCGCCGAGCGAATCTCAAACGGCGTGATCGCCGGTTATCCGGTGCAAGACGTTTGCGTAGAAGTTCATTTTGGCAAACATCATGATGTTGACTCCAGTGAAGCTGCGTTCAAAACGGCTGCCAAACACGCATTCAAGCAGGTCTTTGAAAAAGCCAGGCCAAGTTTGCTTGAGCCGATTGTCAAATTGGATGTGACGGTTCCCGAAGCCAATGTCGGCGACGTTTACAGCGACATGTCCGGTCGCGGTGGCCGGGTGGCCGGTAGCGACTCGGCCGGCGGAAATTTCTCCGTCATTCACTGCGAAGTGCCTTTGCGTGAAGTAACAACTTACTCACGCACGCTTTCGAGCATGACGGGTGGTTTGGGCAGCTTTACAATGGAATTCAGCCACTACGACATCATGCCGCCTAATGTTCAACAGGACTTGATTGCCAAATCCAGCGTCAAAGACGACGACGATTAAAGATATTCGTCAAACGACGACGACATCGACAGCATTCATCTAAAGGGGAACTTCAGTTCGCCTTTTTCTTTTGGGCCGTTAACGTAGTAGTAGGCCGGAACAAGCCGTGCGCAGTTCCGGCCTACGGTGCCAAACCGATTCCGCATTCCGCATTTGTTTTAGTCTTAATAATGCGGAGGCTTTTCGTCTTCGAGACTTTCCGGTTCGGTCGCTTCTGTTGATTGCTCGATTTGCGTCGTCAACCTTTCGACGTTGGCCTGCAACTGTTCGACTCGCTTTGAGAACAAGAGAACCGTTTCGTTGAGAGCCTCGAAGTCATTCTGCAAATGAGTTAACGCAATTTCGACATTGTTCAAGCGTCGAGTGAGTTTCTCGTTTTGATCCATCGTTGACTCACAGTTTGACCGGCCCGAAGCACCGGAGTGCTGACAAACGGTTTGAACAAGGGGTACGGCAGGGATTTCAACCTATGTAATCGCGGCGAACGGTTTCGCCGCGTTTTCTCAGGAACCATGCTTTTCATCGCTTCCAGTTTACCGAAACATAGCAATCGATCCCCAGTCGTCAAACCCACTTTGCTCAGCAAAAAAAATAACGTCGGTCGGTAAACTTGTAAAAGCTGTTACGGAAGCTTGGATAAACACCGGAAGCGACCCGAAATCCGAATTTTGAGACGATAATTATTCAAGTAAGAACGAAATATGACCGAAACGTACCGCATCAATCTTTCGACGATTCGGCGAATCTTGCGGTTTCCAATCCGATATCTCAATGGGGCTCGATTTTGCCAGCGAGTTTCTCTGGAGGCCACTTTCGAATTCTTGCGATTCCAGCCGCGATTTCGATTGTTCCGCTTGAAAGTAACCGCGAACGTATAGAATTAAGCTTTTCAATCACAAATCAAAACTGTCATTGTCTGCCATGAGTATCGAAGTCCATCAAACCCGCAACAATCCAAAAGCGGCGACTGCCGTGATCATGGATATGAGTGGTTCGATGCGTTACGAAGGTCAGTACATTAATGTGAAACGGATGGCG
>CAMYNE010000340.1 GCA_947259675.1 uncultured Pirellulaceae bacterium | reverse complement strand
GATTGTGTCGGCTGGTGGAAATCAAAGATGCCCGATCTGGACAACGGGCGAGTCTATTGGGCTCCAAACGATGTATTGTTGGCTTATTTCCAACATGTCCATGAAAAAGGCCCTTCCTGGGCAGATATGGCGTATGTGATGGCCATCCTGTTGGTTCAAAAAAGAATACTGCAGATGATCGAAAACGACGATTCCACTGAGCCACCGACCCTGATCGTTCATCATCGTAAGACCAAAACAGATTACAGGGTCGTGATAAGCGAAATTTTTCCCGAACGCATGAGCGAAATTCAAGACGAACTAGCAGAACATTTGTTTACCAGCAACGCACCGAATTCTGGCGAAAATGATGAAGTGACTGCCTGACGATTCAAAACACAAGTGATTCAAGGAAGAAAACTTGTTGCCCATTCTATCTCGAAAACCAATTGTATCAGGCGAACGATCCGCTTGTGCTTCAAGCCGCGGCTCATTTGGACCACTCTCCAGAACCACTGTTGTGATCTTGTTGACTTGGCTAATTTCGACTCAAACCGGTTGCCAAATTTTTCAAAGGTTTCGACCGCGCAAGACGCCGGCCCCGGTCGTGTTTCAACAACCGCCTGATCAACAGCAGTTGTTCGCTCATTTGAAAACTCAATCCCAAAAAGTTAAACAGTTGAAGACGAACGTGCGCGTATCGGTCGACGGATTACCGACTTTGCGCGGGACGCTTGTCATCGAACGCCCCAGACGACTGCGATTGAAAGCGGGGTTGTTGGGAGTCACGGAAATGGGAGTCGACGTAGGGAGTAACGATGACTTTTTTTGGGTTTGGACCAAAACGGCACTGCCTGGAGAGACGCCAACATTGCTGTACGCCAACCACGAAGCCTTCAAAAACAGTCCGATCCAGAAGTCCCTTCCTCTCGAACCTTCCTGGATTATTGACGCGTTAGGGTTTATGGAGTTTGGCCCAACGGAACACCACGAAGGACCGTTCCAACGTAATGATGGAAGATACGAGATTCGCAGCTATCGACAAACCGCTTCCGGCCCCACGGTTCGCGTCAGCGCTATCGATCCAATCCATGGCTGGATCAGTCAACAAGCGATGTACGATTCATCGGGTAGGCGAGTTGCCTATGTCAATTCGATCGAGCACCAGACTTATCCGGACATTGGAGTCAGTCTTCCGCAGCGGTTTGAAATCTATGTCTTCCCGACGAATGGTCAAAACATGAAACTGGTCGTCGATGCCGATGATTATACGCTCAACTCGCTTTATGGAGATCCGGAAAAGTTGTGGGCAATGCCAGACCCCCAGGACGTTCCGAAAGTTGATTTGACTCGGGTGTCGCAATCGGCCCTGTCCCAACAGGGAACACAGGATACGAAGCGCGAAACGATTCAGGGAACTTCAGCGCCGACGCCCGGAAATTCGGGCAATTCCCAACGATGGACCCGATAACAACCGGAGCCATAAAAAATTGCTGGGCGCCGGATCGCTTCTCTCTGCGCGGCGCGTCCCGTATCTTGACACTTCATTTTCGCAGTACTACGATTCAAAAACTTGGTTAGGCCAATT
Organism: uncultured Pirellulaceae bacterium; assembly: GCA_947259675.1. Taxonomy (GTDB): domain Bacteria; phylum Planctomycetota; class Planctomycetia; order Pirellulales; family Pirellulaceae; genus Mariniblastus. Next base: position 2,513 of record CAMYNE010000340.1, on the reverse strand, counting down.
TGGCTGAATACCTATTTCAAACGAGGAGAAAAAAATGACTCATGTTGTAACCAAACCATGTGATGGTTGTCGTTACACTGATTGTGTTGTCGTTTGCCCGGTCGAGTGTTTTTACGAAGGCGAAACGATGCTATATATCCACCCCGATGAATGCATCGATTGCGAGGCTTGCATTCCGGAATGTCCCGTGGAAGCCATCTTTCACGAAGACGATGTCCCCGATGACATGAAGGATTACATACAGCTCAATGCAGATAAGGCTTCTGAATGCCCCAATATCACGGAACGAAAAGAACCGCTTGCAGATGACACACCGTGAACACGAATTCTGTGAGCGCGATTTTTTGAAAACAAACAAAAGCCGTCCGTTGGGACGGTTTTTTTGTTGGGCTTAAATGTCAGCCCGGTTCAACCGACGTCTTGAGCTAATGACGAGCCGCCGATGAGAAAGGTTCGCCAGATCTCGTACTTGGGATTGTTAAGCTTGACCGTTAGGAGAGGATTTTGTCGCGGACGAAATGGTTTGCGAATGAGCTTCATTCCAGCTTCTTTCGCCAGCTGGTCGCCTTTTTTGCCATTGCACTTCAGACAGCAGCAGACGACATTCTCCCAGGTTGTTTTCCCGCCACGACTGCGCGGAAGCACATGATCAAAACTCAATTGGCTGAGTGCATGGGAATTGCCGCAATATTGACATGTATTCTGATCACGAGCAAAAAGATTGCGACGATTGAATCGCAAGGTCAGTTTGGGAACTTTGTCGTAATAGTTTAACCGCACGACGCGAGGAACCTGAACGCTGAAGTTGACGCTGCGGATCCAATCACATTGATTGCGAGATTCTTCGGACGCCATAAACTGACTCAAGTCCACCCAGGATTCAAAGTCATAATTGTAATAATGGCCATCTTCGACATGGATGACCTCCGAAAGCTCCCGGTAAAGCAAGACCATTGCCCTTCGAACGGACACAACATGCACCGCCATATAAAACCGGTTGAGAACAAGCACACTACCGTTTAGCGGCGATACAGTGCGACTTTGCTCCATTCAAAGTCTCCAGGTTAAGGCGGCCGGCTCAGCCGACCGAAAGTCTGTTTGCCAATTCAAAACGCGAACCATGTTCCAACGTGACGACAAACAAAGATGTCATTTCAATAATAGCACGAATGTCTGGACCATGCCAGCTTTCTGCGATTGGCCGACGCGCATCAACAAAACACTGTGAAATAGGCGTGCACAGGCTCATATCCAAACATCTTCTTCGGCCCGGAACTCAGCGGCAATCGCGGTGGCAAGCGCTAGCAAGATCAGTTTTGCGATAACCAATACTAATCTGTCAATACTCACGCAACTGAGCTGACGCTTGCGTCTGAATGATCAGTTAGAAATTACTTTTGTTTTTTCTTGCAAACCAATTCGCCATGGCATTACGATAGACACCAACATTCATTAGGAAGTGAATGACTGCGTTTAGTTTTTTTGGAAGGGAATCAATGATCCATCACAGTTGTGATCGCTGCAAAAAGTTGATTGATCGCGAGCATGAAATTCGCTATGTGGTGAACGTCGAAATACAAGTTGCTGTCGAACCGTGCGACGGCGAATTTTGTGATGAATCTAATCTAGCGGAACTTGAAGAGATTCTGAAACAACTCGATCACTGTGACTGCGACGAAATTCGCAGCAACGCATATCAATGTCGTCAATACGATTTATGTGCCGACTGTCGAAACGAATACCTGGCTGATCCATTCGCGAGCGAGCGCCAACCCGAGTTTGGATTCAGCGACAATTGAGGGCCATTTTCGTTGACCGGCAAGTCTTCGTTTTATCGCCTTCGCCATCGCATCAGAGCCCGTGTCGTTTTTGCCGATTGAATGGAAGTTTTGCCCAAACGCAAGGCCCACTGGACCGCGCCTTTTTCTTCGATGTGACTTTATAGTGCAGCTCGATTTGCCGAGACGCATACTGGCGGCTTTTTTTTGTTATTGCGTCCGGTATTGATAAAGGCGTTTCCGATTGTCCCTTCGTTTAACCGCGTGCCCAACGGGCCGCGTATTGCCGATCCAAACGCGCGGGGCGTTGCCCGAATGGCACTTACTCTAGACCCAACCTCTCCCAGGTTTGGGCAGGTTTGGGAGAGGTCGACGTCTCAGCGTCGGGTGAGGGTTGTTGATTCCGCAAGGATTCTTTTCGTTTCCCTCTCCCGGACCCTCACGTGTCGTCGGGAAAGGTGTCGAGTCGCCGTAAAGTTAATGCCATTGGGCGTTGCCCACGCGGTTAAACGATGGGCTTATAGCAATCTTGAACCCAATAACCGCATTGCTACCCCTCGCCGGTTGTTGCCGAATATGGCCGTGCTAGACTTTATCCTGCAAATAAAACTCGCTTCATTTTGAGATTTCTCTGAGGGCATTTTCGTGGCTAAGCAGATACTAATTCTTCCCGGCGATGGGATTGGACTCGAAATCGTGGCCGAAGCCAGAAAAGTCCTCGACAAGGTCAACGAT
>CAMYNE010000339.1 GCA_947259675.1 uncultured Pirellulaceae bacterium | reverse complement strand
GAATTGGCGGTTGTCAGGCCTTGTTCTTTTAGTTGCTCATACGTTTCGGTTGCCCACTCCACCGAGCCCTCCGCTGTGTCACCGGCGGCCTGGGCAGCGTCGTTGCTTGTGTCTGCGGCTTGCTTGAGACGTTCTCCCAGCCATTTTTTGACACCTTCAGTTGCCCCCTGTTCTTGGACGTCTTCCTGGTCGGCCGCGTTTTTTTCTAATTGCTTTTCCGGAGTCTTTTCCGTCTCTTCCTGTGCGACCGTTCCTACGGTGTCCGCGACCGGTTCCGGCACTTCGACTTTCGTGGAGTCACAACCGGCGAATGGGAATATTGTTGTCAACAACAACATGACCAAACAGGCGACGGGAGGTCTTAATCTGGATGAGTTCATTTGATTTCCCTTATTCGTGCAATCGATTGGCCGCGAGTTCAGCAGGTTTTCGAAAATTTCATCATCAGACAAATACATTTAAAAAGTCGATCGCCAGATAGATCCCGACAGCGACCAAAATTCAGGCGAATGCCGATTCGCTCCTTAATGCCATATCAACAGCTGATCGAAGAGAGGATCATTGTCTTTGGCGCACTAACCGCGAAGGTGTTGCAGAATGCCGTCAACGCTTGATTTGGCATCACCGAATAGCATGTCGGAATTTTCTTTGTAGAACAATGGGTTATCGACTCCTGAATAGCCCGTACCCATACTCCGCTTCAAAATAATCACGTTTTTTGATTTCCAGCATTCCAGCACCGGCATTCCATAAATGGGGCTTGTCGGATCATCCAAAGCACCCGGATTCACAATGTCATTCGCGCCGATCACAAGAACTACATCGGTGGTTGGAAAGTCTTCATTTATCTCGTCCATTTCGAGAACAAGATCGTAGGGAACTCGGGCTTCGGCGAGCAGGACATTCATGTGACCCGGCAAGCGACCGGCCACCGGATGAATGGCGAATCGCGTACGTATTCCTTTTTCTTTAAGAATTTCGGAGATCTCGCGGATCGGGTGTTGAGCCTGTGCGACGGCCATCCCGTAACCGGGCACAACCACCACTTCGTTAGCATTTTGAAGCAATTCAGCAACCTCCTCAACGGAAGTCGAGGTGTAGGATTTTTGTTCATCGTCACCCGAAACGAGTGTTCCGCCAGTGGTCCCGAAACCGCCCATGATCACGCTGATGAAGGAACGATTCATCGCACGGCACATGATATAACTGAGAATGGCACCGCTGCTTCCAACGAGGGCACCCGTCACAATCAGTAGATCGTTCGACAAACTGAATCCAGTCGCCGCTGCAGCCCATCCGCTGTAACTGTTTAGCATCGAAACGACGACGGGCATGTCGGCACCGCCAATCGCCAGTACCATGTGTACGCCAAACAAAAACGAAATCAACATGACCAGAATTAGCGGAATCAAGCCAGTACCAATCGCGTCAATGTTGACGAACCAAACTGCGAGCAACGACGCCACGACCAGCATCGCAAGGTTAATCAGATGTCGATGTGGAATCAACAATGGTTTACTGTCGATCTTGCCATCCAGTTTTCCCCAAGCACAAACGCTACCCGTGAAGGTCAAGCCACCGATCAACACACCGAGCACGATCTCAATTTTGTGTAGCAAATCATGAGAGTGCATAATCGGATTGTCGACGGCGGTAGAATAATCCACATTCGCCTGCGGCCAGATATAAAGGCTGATTCCAACCAACACTGCCGCGAGCCCAACGAAGCTGTGCAAAATCGCCACTAACTGGGGCATCGATGTCATCTCGACGCGTTGGGCCACAAAACCGCCGATTACAGCCCCGATCGCGATCGCCAGCATCAGCACGATCCAGCCGCCACCGATTTCACCGCTGAATAATGCCGCCAAGACCGCCAGGGTCATTCCAATTATGCCCAGAAGATTGCCACGCCGCGACGTTTCGTGCTGGCTGAGACCTCCGAGGCTGAGAATAAAACAGACACCTGCGATGAGCCAGGCTATCAAAGAAACGCTACCACCCATTAATCAGTTAATCCTGTTTGCGAAACATGCCCAACATACGTTGCGTAACGAGAAAACCGCCAGTGACATTGATCGTTGAGATCAAAACCGCGAGCGCAGCCAAAACGGTAGCCGTCGAAGCACTGGCGTTTACGAAAAAGCCAGACATCTGCAAGATTCCACCGATGATGATGATGCCACTGATTGCGTTCGTGACGCTCATCAACGGTGTGTGAAGTGCAGGAGTTACGTTCCACACCACTTGCCAGCCAATGAAGCAAGCCAATACGAACACCGTCAAGTGGGAAACGAAATCGCTCGGTGCGTACCGACCGATGAGCAATAATAGCAGTCCTCCAACAATCGCGGCAATCGTCGTGAAGACCCAACTGTTGGCTGCCGATTCAGGCAACTCTCCAGAGTCTGGAGCCGACGGAGGTTCCTCGACGGCGGGCGTCGGCGGAGGGGGAATTTCGATTTCCGGCGGCGGCCACATTTTTTCGCCCTCGTAAGAAATCAATGCTCCTCGCACAACTTGATCTTCCAAATCGAATGTAAGCTGTCCATCTTTTTCCGGCGTCATGTCGGAAACCAGATTAACGACGTTGTTGGCGTACAACGTGGAAGACTGGGTTGGCAAACGACTTGGGAAATCTGAATAACCGATGATCGTGACATCGTGTTTAACGACCTTTTGGTCAGGTTCGGTCAATTCACAATTACCACCGTTCTGCGCGGCAAGGTCAACGATCACGCTGCCGGGTTTCATACTTTTGACCATTGCGGCAGAAATCAATTTAGGAGCTGGTTTACCTGGAATCAGCGCGGTGGTAACGATGATGTCAACTTCCTTGGCTTGTTCGGCAAAGAGGGCCATTTCAGCTTCGATAAACTCGTCACTCATAATCTTGGCATAACCGCCCGCGCCTTCCCCGGATTCTTCAAACTCGAGTTCTAAAAAATTGGCTCCCATACTTTTGACTTGGTCTTTTACCGCCAAACGCGTGTCGAAGGCTCGCACGATCGCCCCTAGTCCTTTGGCGGTTCCGATCGCCGACAGTCCGGCTACGCCCGCGCCAATGACCAGGACTTTGGCAGGTGGCACTTTTCCGGCAGCTGTGATTTGACCCGTGAAAAAACTCCCGAATTCGTTGGCCGCTTCAATGATTGCCCGATAGCCAGCGATATTGGCCATGCTGCTTAACGCATCCAGCTTTTGGGCACGCGAAATTCGCGGAACACAGTCCATCGCCAGCGACTTGATATTTTTTTCAACCAACTTCGATACCAGTTGCTCGTTTTGTGCAGGCCAGACAAAACTGATCAACGTCGAATCGGGTTTAAGTTCTGAGGCTTCCTGATCGGTGGGAGGCAGAACTTTGATCAAAACGTCAGCTTGTGAAAAGACCTGAGCCCCGTCCTCGAGCACATTTGCGCCTGCTGCTGCCAAGAGAGAGTCCGGGAAATTCGCCTTGATTCCACAACCCGTTTCGACCTGTACGTCGTAACCCAGTTTGATCAGTTTTTTAACGCTTGCGGGCGTCGCCGCAACGCGGCACTCGCCATCTGTAATTTCCTTGACTACGCCGATGATCATTAATTTTTCTTCGCTTTTATTCAGTTTGCCAAGTCGTGATCGTAATTGGATGATCGCGAAGCGACAAGCCGACATTTTCTTGGGAGCGAATTACAGTGAATCCGCCAGAAACGGGCCCAAGACCATCTGAGCCGTTGATTTCAGCCGTGATTGATAGCCACATAAATCAGCCAGTTGTTTTTAATCACAAACACACGTCTCAAACGAGTTGGTCTCAAGGTTTGCAATGGCCTCTTGTTAACGCATGCGCCATGAAACAGCCCGCGGTTACCGCAGGTTCGTTTCGTAAGCTGACTGCAAAAAGTCGAATCGTCGTGACCAGTTTGAACGTTTTGTGGGACCTATGCGGCATCCACATCGCTCGTTGTACCAACTCGGTCAAGACTTGGGGATCAAACGGTTTGCGAAGATGGTACGCAGCTCCAAATTCGTGGGTACGCCGAATAACGTCTGGGGCCTGGTTCGCGGACACAAACATGACGGGAACATCGTGACGACCGGGCAGTTCCCTAATCTGCGTCAGTAAGTCAATTCCGTTTTTGCCGGCGACGTTCAGTTCGCAGATGATCAGGTCCAACGGTACTTTCCTCCCGATTTCCGTTGCCGAAAGATGGTCCTGCGCGGTGTGGACTTTGCACCCCTGGCAGTCCAGTGCGGTTCGAATTGCCGCAAGAGAAATTGGATCGGCGTCAATCGCGAGTACGATCGGATCAGTGAGTTTACTGTTCATGGATTGGTATTCCGGTTTTATTTTGAACATTGCCTGCGCCAATCCATCAGCATTGCAGATTCCATTCAGATAAGTCGTTATTCCTATCCTCGGTCGTTTACTCCTAAAAGTTTCCTTGTTTTTGGTAATCCGTAAAAACGAAATCTTTGCCATATTCTAAGTGGACAGCCACTTTCTATGAGCGGCAAGGCGCTAGCCGCCGGTTTTTCTGCATCGAACCGGCGGCTAGCGCCTTGCCGCTCACAGCTGCGTGAAACATCGTGTTTTTCCCCGAATAGGGCGCTGTCCATCTAACGACCGAAATGAGAAATCTGCTTGGTGAACAGTCCACACTTGGCAGATTGTCTGTCATAACCGATACAGCAAAATCGTTTATGGTACCAAGATTGA
>CAMYNE010000338.1 GCA_947259675.1 uncultured Pirellulaceae bacterium | reverse complement strand
GCGAGCACGCCTCCAGCCGGAATTGCAAACGGAAAATTCCACGGCGGCGTGACGACGACTACGCCAAATGGCGTAGCCGTTGTTCCATCAGTCCAGCCCTCATCGTCAAGACCCCGGGAGTAATAATTCGCGAAGTCAATCGCCTCGCTGATTTCGACGTCGGCCTGCAAGATATTCTTGCCCGCGTCCAGTAACATCGCGCCGATCGAATGTTTCCGCCGCTGGGCGATGACAGCTGCAATCTGGCGGAGTACGGTGGCTCGATCGGCCACGCTGCGAGCGCCCCAGCTCTTTTGCGACTCGACAGCCGTCGCCAGAGCAACTTCGACATCGTCTGCGTCAACTTGTGCGAAATTGTATGCCTGATGTCCGGGACGAGACGGATCTCTCGCTGAGCCAGTCATTTTTTCACTCTTAAATTCACCCGCAATCTGAACAGGAATCGGCCCGGGAACTTTGTCTTTCCATTCTTCGATGATTTCGGCAGCCCACTGTCGATTCGCGGGCAACGAGAAATCGGTATCCGAAACGTTGTGAAATGGTGAGCCAGCCGGCGCGGCTTCAGGATTCTCGGTCAAACGGTTCTGTTTTCGATTGGGAGCCGAATTCAAATTCGGGTCGAAGGCAAGTTGACATGCGTCCAGGAACCCGTCCCGTTGTTCTTTCCATTCGGGCGTACCTTCTTTCAGACCGAACAAGGCTCCCAAAAAGCTACCGGGTTCGGTGTTCTCGTCAAGTCGACGAACGAGGTAAGCAACTGCCGCTTCGAATTCAACATCGAGAACAACGGGAGCGTAAATAATCAAATCACCAGCTCGTTCGCGAACCTCAAGCGCCTGGGCATTGGCCATGCCTTCAAGCATTTCGAATTCGATACGATCCTCGACGCCGCGTTTTTTGCGTAATGACATCGCGTAGGCAATATCAAACAGGTTGTGACTACCGACTCCAATTCGAACAATTCGCGCGTTCTCTGGTCGCGTCGCGAACTCGATCATTCGCTTGTAATTAGCATCGACTTCCAGTTTGGAGTGAAATGGAGCCTGTTCCCAGTCTTCCAAACTGGCTTCAACGGTTTCCATCGCCAGGTTGGCACCTTTGACCAGGCGAATTTTGATCCCCACATCCGTTCTTTCAAAACGCTTGCGGGCCCACTCCGTTAGCGATTGAAGAACCTCGAAAGAATCAGGTAAATAGGCCTGCAGAACGATACCGGCTTCCAGGTTTTCAAATTCAGGTTCGTCAAGCAACTCGCAAAAGACATCGACTGTCAAATGCAAATCTCGATAATCCTCCATGTCGAGATTTACAAACTTGGGACCATTACTGCCTCCGCCTTTGATCGCGGCGCGGTAGATTGCCCGGAGACGAGTTTTGATCGCTTCGAGGGTTTGACGATAGCCCGTCAAGCTAATTTGGCTGACGATGGAAGAGAGTTTAATCGAGATGTAGTCGACGCCCGGAGCGAGCAAGCGATTTTCGTTGTCATGCAGCCGCCGGTCCGCTTCCTGGTTTCCCAGGACGGCTTCGCCGAGTTGATTGAAATTGACCTGGATTTTGTCTCGTTTGCGTTGTTCAAGATATTTCGCGAATTCTTTTTCTTCCGCCGAGATAATTACATGCTCAGAGTCTTTTCGTACTTTGGACTTCACAATTGGCATGACTGTTTGCGGAAGCCAACCAGCCACTTTGTTGCCGATATTCAATGCTAATCGGTCCAAGCCCGTAAAATATTTGGGAACACCATATTCTTCGACCAAGCTATCCATGCGTTGAGCCGCGCGCTGCGGCTTTTTCATTCGCAAGACTTGATCGGCCATCGCAATCGTGAATTTTTTCCCCGGTTCGTCTACCATCATGCGAGCCATCAATCCCGATCTCGCGCGTTCTGTTGACGATTCTTTTTCGCGAGACGCGTTGAGAATCTCGGCGGCAAGCCTGACAGCTTGTTGAGGCAGTTCGTTAACAAGGTAGTTTTGATCTGAATCTGTCATCGGGCAGGTTTACTTGCGTCAAAATTGATGTAGTGCTTAATAAGTGTTGCTAACGGAGAGGGCGTGGACAGGTTGATGTAAGGTCTACAGGTTAGTAAATCTAGCCGAATTTGTCTTCGCCGCCGACTGCCATTTGGATATTGGACAGCTTGTTTTTTTCGAGTTGCTCTAACAAATATCGGTTGATGTTGCGAACTACTGAAGGACCTCCATAAACAAAGCCCGTATAAATCTGGACAAGCGACGCACCGGCCAGAATCATCTGCCAAGCATCTTCTCCGGTTGATATCCCACCTACACCGACAATCGGAATTTTTCCGGTCGATCGTTGATGAAGCAAACGAACGACCTCGCGGGATCGGAGTCGTAGCGGGGCACCCGAGAGGCCACCCGCCCCGAGCTCTTCGACCAGACTGTCGGCTGACGAAAGGCCTTCCCTGGAAATTGTCGTATTCGTGGCGATGATTCCGTCGATCGGAATCTCGAAGGCGATGGATACGATGTCTTCCAGCTGCTCGTCCGACAAATCAGGAGCAATCTTCAGCAATATCGGCTTCCGCGCGATCTCATGATCATCCGCCAGAGTCCGATTAAGAGTTGAGATTGCGGAGAGCAGTTCGATCAAGGGCTCACGATGTTGCAGTGTTCGGAGGCCAGGCGTGTTGGGGGAGCTGACGTTAATCGTAAAGTAATCGGCGTATGCAAAGAGCCGCTCAAACCCAAACAAATAGTCTTCGGTGGCGGTTTCAACCGGGACGATTTTCGTCTTGCCGATGTTGATGCCCAAAACCGTTTCGGGATACTTCCGGCCCGTTCGAGCAACCCGCCTGGCAGCCAGATCGGCCCCCTGATTGTTGAAACCCATTCGATTGATAAGTGCCTGATCGGCCGACAACCGAAACAATCGAGGTTTCGGGTTACCCGATTGGGGCTTTCCTGTCAGCGTACCAACTTCAATGTGACCGAAACCAAGCGTCGCCAGTTCGTTATACCAGCGAGCGTCTTTGTCGAAGCCGGCAGCCAGACCAACTGGATTTTCAAATGTCAAACCAAAAACGGTATTCGACAGCTTGGGAGAGTTGACTCGATTTCTGCGTCTGAGCAAAGATCCCAAGGCAGGTAGTCTGTTGAATCCGGTAAACGCGCCCATGGAAACATAATGAGCCTTTTCAGCGGGTAGACAAAACATCAGAGGCCGTACGATGGATTGCCAGAGCATAAAAACGTCTTTTTGATTGGGGAGTAATTCGGTTACTGAGTCCGGTATTGATCAATGCGTTTCCTAAAGTCTGTTCGTTTAACCGCATGCCCAACGGGCTGCGATTTGCCGAACCAAACGCGCGGGGCGTTGCCCACGCGGTTAAACGACGCGTTTATATCAATCTTGGTCTCAATAAACGACAACGCCGGTCAACGTTGGTGTTCCAGGCTGAATCACGCTGCAGTCATCCTGAACCGAGTGGAGCGAGGTGAAGGATCTCTCGTGTTATTACGCGAGATTCTTCGGTCGCTAAAGCTCCCTCAGAATGACTTTGGCTAATTCTTGCTTCTTTAAACGTAATTGCGTTAAACGCCCAGCCGCAGGCGTTGGCTAATGAAAGAAGACGGCGCCTACGGCTGGTCGTTAAACGAAAATTGAACGGTATTGGCGTTAAACGAAGAGCCACTCTGTATTCGTGTTACCACTTCAATCCAATCTGTTCGCCACCGGTCGGTTTTCCGGTGCCACCTTTCAAAGGGCCTTTGTGTTTCGGCACAATTTGTTCGCGAACCGGAATGTCCTCATCTGCTTCTTGTTGTTCGGCCACGGCTTTCGGAATGGGTGGCGCCTGAGTCGGGCTCAGACTCCTCGTCGAGCATGGCACTCATTGCCGACTGATCGACGACCGGCGTTGTGCTGCCACCGCCCGCAGCCATCGCAACCGGTGGGCTCGAAGCAACCGCCACCGTTCCGGTGACGATGTCATCCGGATGATACTTTTGTTCGATGCCTTCCCAAGGATGTTCCAAGGTATCCCGATGGGACAGCGATATTTTGCCAGTCTGTTTATCGAATTTCTCGACCTTGACTTTGACTTTTTGTCCGACGTCGACCGCTTCCGAAGGGTGTTTGAGGCGATTCCAAGCCAGCTTGCTGATGTGAATCAAGCCTTCCATTCCGCCGATGTCGACAAAAGCGCCAAAGTCCATCAACTTGGTCACCGTTCCGTCCAGCAACTGACCCTCTTCGAGAGTCTCAAGCAGTTCCTTCCGTTTCGCCTCGTTTTCACGCTCGATCACACCGCGATGACTGATCACAAGTTTGCGTTTTTCAGGATTTACTTCCATTACGACGCATTGTAATTTCTTGCCAACGTAATCCTCGAAGTTCTCAACGCGAAAACGATCAATTTGACTAGCCGGGATAAAGCCTTTTAGTTTATTGACGGCAGCTTCGAGTCCGCCTGAATTGGAACCGGTGACAGTCGCATCGACGACGTCTCCTTCATTGATATCGTCCCAGTCGGCCACGTTTACGGCGGACCCGGGAATGCTCAATTCGTAAAGCCCGTCCTCTTTATTCAAATCACGAACAATTACGTCCAGCTGATCACCTTCTGTTGGCAATGTCTTGAAATGAGTCACCGATGCGATTCCTTCGTATTGCCCCGGCAAGGAAAAGAAAATGTTCTCGCCATGGATCCTGGCGACGGTTGCCTTGAGCCGTGTTTTGGGTTCCAGTTGAGTTTCGGCGGCTTGCGTATTTTCAACAACCGAGTCCATCGAAAAGCTGCTCATCATTGCTTCGATTTCGGCATCGAGATCGTCACTCAGTCCGTCCGTTGATTTGATTTCGGCGACAGGTTTAGTCGCGTCATCTTTCTTGTCCATTTCGAGCGGATTGGCGATCGCCTCCTGAACTGCCTTCGGCTTTGTAACTGGTCCAGCAACGTCACGTTGCGAGCCAATCGAAATCTTGCGAGCGGGTGTTGTCGTAGGTGGCGAGGGTTCCTGATCGGCTGTGCTCTCTTCCGATGCTGGTGACGTTTCGTCTTCAACACTGACGGGATTGTCATCGGAAGTTTGGGCCTGGGGATTTTCTTCAGGAGGATTTGAGTCGGTACTCATGGGACTTTGATATTTAGAGAAAAAAGGTTGACGACGGACCAAGACCGTCCAATTAAAGCAAGAATTATTGTCGTCTGGATTGCCCAAATCGCAAGGCTAAACGGACAAAACCTAATTGGACCGTGCTGACTTTAATTAGCCGTTTGGGCGCTAGCCACGGTTATCACAGCTTGAACCGGGGCTAGCGCCCAAACGGCTAATCATTCTTAACAAACCTCAAAAATAGCGGCAATAACAAGAAATGTGGCGCTGTACAACTAATAAGCGACATCCTTCGATTCGAGTTCGAAGTCGTCGGATCGAAATGGTGAAGCGGGAAGAAAGTCTTTATTAAACAGGTTCGGACTGGCCGTATCGTCCCACCCGAACCGGACAGCAATCGGCTTCTCGACTTTGTCAGAGCTGACAATGACCGATTCGCCGTCGATTGCGGCTTGGGCGGGATGAAAAACTTTGTCTTCACCACAAATCGAAAAATGAGTCAGTTCCGCGTCGTTTCTGGCGACAAGGCCGCCTTCAGCATGCTTAAATGTCACTCGAATCTGATTGGCGTTCGTCGAAATTGACTCGTAAATTGGACCGGAGCATTGTTTGACTTTCTTCTCTTCATCCAATTCGGAATCATAAGTTGATTTGAGAGCCCACAACGCCAAACGACGACCGACTTCCTGCTTATTCTTGGGATGAATGTCAGCGGGGTCGCCGATGTCGGTGGTCACGACGATCCCGGTATTTTCGACTTGGTTGAATGTCTTTAGCTGAGCGTCCCAGACTTCCGGCAACGCCTGGGGTGATTTTCCGTTGTATCGAAAGGGCGCCAGTTGCACGAAATAGAATGGAAATTTCTTGCCTTTTCCGAGATCTTTTCTCCAATTGTCGATCATCGTTGGGAACAGTGTTCCATATTGCCAACCACGCCCGACGTTGGCTTCACCCTGATACCAAATCACGCCTCGAAACGAGAATCCGGTGAGTGGCGCAATCATTCCGTTGTACAGATTTGAAGGCCGATGACGACTCGTCGGATCATCGTTTTCATCCCATTGCCGTAACAACGGAGCCAATTCCTCGACGGCATCCATTGCCGGTCGCGACGTCCATGCCTCACATCGGGTTCCTCCCCAACTCACGTGAATCAGCCCGATCGGCATGTCAAGTCGTTTGCTCAACTCCCTGGCGAAGAAATAGGCCGTCGCGGAAAACCCTCTTACCGACTCCTGCGAACAACAATCCCATGGAGAGGTTTTGTTGAAATCAGAAGTTGGACTCGCAGAAGCGTAAGGTTCCACCGTAAACAATCGGATCTCTGGATAAGCCTTGGCCATTTCAATCTCGGTATCTGCATTGAGCGATTTTGACACCGGCCAATTCATATTCGACTGACCGGAGCAAATCCAAACTTCGCCAACCATTACATCGTTGATCACGATTTTGGGTTCACCCGCCTCCGTCGAGACTTCCAAAACGTAGGGTCCGCCCGCATCAGGTGTTTTAATCACAGTCGACCATCGCCCTCCGGGATCGACCGTCGGATTAGTGGTTGTGTCATTGAATTTGAGAACCAGTTTATCTCCCGGGTCCGCGGTACCCCAAACCTTCACTGTGGAGTTTCGTTGCAAGACCATGTGATCTGAAAAGATCTTTGCCAAAGAGATATCAGCTTGAAGAACATCTGCTCGAAACGAGAGCGCAAGCAGGCTGAAGAAGAAGTAGATCGTAATATTTCGCATCAACGCTTCCTGAAACTGCGAATGGAAGAACCTCAACTTCGAGGATTTGTATCTTCCCATTCAGTTGCGACAATTCTAAACGAGAAAATGCGTTTGCTCCATAAGCGTTTTGACTTTTTCAACTTATTGACACAAACGAGAATAAAGCGTTGAGTTGACGATGAAGACTATTCAAAACCCAAAGGACCCTCACAGATCGCCACCACCTCATCTCCATCCTGAAAAACGTATGACTGCGGATTAACATGCGCTTGTCCATCGGCCGTGTGCACCGCCACTAGAATCGCATTCTTCGTTGTTTTCAGTTCGCTCAACTTGTGATCGAATTGTTCGCCAATCCAGGCAGTTGGAATCGGTGTCCGATGAAACTCATTGCCGTTTTCGTACGTCAACAGCTCTCCCAGCACACCTACCAATCCTTGATGCATTGCCGCCTGGGCGATCATGTAGGCGCCGTATTCATCACTAACGACAAAATCGTTCACTTTTCCAAGTTCGAGGTGCGAACTATAGCTTCGATTCAAGAGCTCGGCGCACGTGTAGACTGCGGGATTGACTTTCTCCGCCGTAAGTGCTGCCAAAATGGTCCTCGCGTCGGCGTCCTGTTCGCTACGGCCGCCACGAAGATCCGAAAGAATGATACATGTCGTCGCACGTTCAATCCCGGCCCGTTCCAAAGCCGAAACTTTGGTAAAGTCGTCTTCAACGAAATAGACTTTGCCCATTTCTTTGATGTGAACCACATCCGCGTCTGTCTCAAACTCGGCCACCACCACAATTGGAGTATGGCGAGTTGCTTGGGCAGACCGATACTCGCGAATGATAATTTCCGTTTTGGGCGTCCAACCACAAATCACAATGTGCTCGTTTAGTTCGTCCCACTCCACAACTCGTCCCTCCACACGCATTCGATCGATCATGAACGCAGAAACCGTTCCTGCAAAAATCGCGAAAATGGTTAGCCCCATAAACATCAAAAACACCGAGACAATTCGCCCCGTCAAAGTCCTTGGTGTATGCGGTATTGGCTCCCGTCGGTGTCGTCGCGTCCGTTTCAGTCGCGACGGTTGGCACGGCAGCTCTTTCGACGTGCATCATGGCGGCCGTGCCAAAACAGACCACCAACAATAACAAACCAGTGATCATCAGGAAGTCGACTGCACCTTGACGCAAAATATAAGGGTAATGGCTGGATAATCGAGAAATCACTCCCAACAGCCGAACCAGGCGAACCATGCGCAGCAATCGCAACGCCCTTGCCGAACGAAAGACTCGAAATACTGGAATCGTCGCAATGATGTCGAGCCAAAATTCGGCGAAGTATCTTTTCTTGGAAGTTGCACACAAAAAACGGAGTGTCAATTCGACGATGAAAACGAACGTGATCAGATCATTGATCAACATGACGGTGTGAAGATGAAACTCATCTTGCAAACCAAAAACGGAATTCACCGGCGCTGTGCCTCGATTGATCGCACCTTCGACCGAGAACTCGTACAAAGTCAGAATGACCGAAATGATGACCAACAAGCCAATAGCAAACTCAACTGCCGGTCGCGCAAAAAATCGGCGCAACACCGATTTCCACTTCGCGGATTGTTCATCCGCTTGTCGCTCGGCAATCGTAGATCGAGTGTTCATCGGGTCGTGTGCTTAACGAATTTCAAATTTCATATCTCAAATTTCAAATGGGTGCAACTCGCTTATCTCTATAGAATTGGCAGGAAACCCCCGCGTTCACGCGGCGGGAGGTTCATCTTCGGCCTAGCTTTAACAAGCATTAGCAAATAGCAGAAGCCCCCGCATTTATGCGGCGGGAGCGT
>CAMYNE010000337.1 GCA_947259675.1 uncultured Pirellulaceae bacterium | reverse complement strand
GTTCCGGCGATCTGCGACGCCCTGCAGTATGCCCACGACAAAGGCATCGTGCACCGCGATATCAAACCTGAGAACATTCTTGTGGATACAAATGGCAACGTGAAGATTGCCGATTTCGGTCTGGCAAAATTGCTCAACAAAGAAACGGTCGCGCCCGCGCTAACGCAGGCTCATCATGTCATGGGAACGATGCACTACATGGCACCTGAGCAGTTCGAGCGACCGCTCGACGTTGACCACCGAGCCGACATTTATTCGCTGGGTGTGGTAATTTACGAGCTGTTAACTGGCGAGCTTCCACTCGGGCGGTTCGCCGTGCCTTCCCAAAAAGTCTCGGTTGACGTTCGTTTGGATGAGATCGTATTACAGACGCTTGAGAAGGAACCCGAACTTCGTTACCAAAAAGTGAGCGATATCAAAACCGATATGGCATCGCTTGAGCGGGCTCGGCCTCAATCGCAACCGATTCCGGCCAATGCGGTTTGGGAGAAGGCTCCGGTTGCTCCCGTCAAATCGTACCAGCCTGAATACAACGTAGCTCCTTCACTGGGGCCGTGGCCTGAAACGGGGTTCTTGGGAGCCGTCATTCACCCGCAAACCTACAAGAACTGTCTCTACCTGATTCTGTCCTTCCCGCTGGGAATCATCTATTTCGTTTCAATGATCGTTGGACTTTCCGTTGGTATTGGAACTCTGATCATCTGGATCGGTTTTGGAGTTTTGCTGGGCACTTTCCTGTTGGCCCGCGGCTGGGGTTCTGTGGAACGTGGGCTTGTTGCCGGATTGTTGAGGACAAATATCGCGCCGAGAAGTCCAATTCCAGACAACCGCGAGTTAACAAAATTTGTTCGCGCCAAACGAATGTTTACAGACAAGCGAACTTGGCTGAGTATTTTGTTCCTGATTCTCAAGTTGCCATTGGGCATTCTGTCGTTTGTTGTGACGATTGTTTTCATCACGGTGCCATTTTCGTTATTGGCGTCACCAGCGCTGGCACAGTTTTGGTGGTTCAATATGAACATCGGTGCCTGGGTAATCGACTCGCCGATGGAAGCTGCATTCCTTCCGATTGTAGGCCTTCCCGTATTATTCCTGCTCGCTCCATTAGTCAACGGATTGGCCTGGTTGCAAGCAGGCTGGGCACGGTTATGCCTGCAACGTTGATGGATTAGAGCCTAGAGCCATAGCTTAACGCCCAGCCGCAGGCGCCGGTTATATGTGTCCAAAGCCAGCATCTGCGGCTGGGCGTTAAACGATTTGCTCGAATCTCATCTTAACGTACAAAAAGGCAAGCCCCGGCTCGCTTACAAATCCCATTCTTTCAACCGTCCGGTGATCTCTTTCATATCGTTTTTTCGTTTTTCGAATAATCCGAACATCACCAGAATCGAGATACCCATCCCGATTCCGAATGCCCACCAAGGCCAAACGTGGTCGAGCCGCTGATGGGCGTGCGAAACCATCGAAATCATTGCCAGCAACAAGAACACAGAGCCCAGGTACAAGTAAGCTCGAACCTGGAACATCATGCCCGCCATCATTCCACCCACAGCGAGCACAGCTAACACGATGGGCGGCCACAGCTTTTGCCCAAGCCCGCTGATGAATATTTCACTGGTTGAACTCAAGTAAATAACCGTCACGCAAAGGTAACGAATCAAGGCGAGTTGCTGCTGCGTTAAGGACTTTCGACTGAGTTGTGCTGCAACCAAAGCCGAAAGCGCAGGTGGAATCAACCATAACTGCGGGTGTTCGACGAACGCAAATCCATCAAGCTCGTGATAGAACAACCACAACGCGAGGTTCCCAAACAAGATCGCGGCAGCACCGCTCAAAATCGAATTATGAGTATAGCTGATCATCAGATAGGCCATACCAACGGTCAGCATTACCAACGAAGCATCCGCCTTTGAATCAATCGCCCAGATAGCGGCTGCAACAACGACGGGCAAGATCGCAGCGGTGTTAAACAACGGTTGTCCAAGTACCGTGAGCTGGCGATTTTCCAGAACACGAGCAAAACCGACACCGCCGAAACAAAGGATCATCGCAATGTAAGGCCAGTAATCTTTGATTCCGAGTTCGAACAACCAAGGCATCGTCAAGTACAAATGAATGACTAACATCGCAGCGACCAACTGGGCGGCATAGACATAACCCATTCGGCCTTGAAGCGATAACGAAAATGGATCGTTCTTGGGCACAATTGCGATCAGAATCAAACCAACGACCATCCCCAATACCACGACGGCAACCGCGATTGCTTCCGACATCGGCATCCCACATCCAACACCGGGTTGAAATTGAATAATCTCTTGCCACATTACCAAGCCCAGGCAAAGCAGCGCTAAAGAACAGGTTACAACCGCCATTTCGCGAAGGGACTTCAGCCAGCTATCCCCTTCACGAACCCAGCGCGCAACCAGTCCGCCGTAAACGAACATTGCACCCGCCAACACCAACAAAGCACGCACGAACAACCGCATTGGCTCCGGTCCAATCTGCGATGGCGTGAGATCAGCCCACGCCAGGAAAATGGCACCCATGGTAACAAGCGACAGCGTCGTCAATTGCAACCAACGTCTTTTTCGCTCATCCGACATGCAGCCCAATCCAAGCGCAACTGCAAACGGACTCATTGCCGTTAAGTATCGTTCTGGACGTGCATCAACACTCAAAATCGCTGCAAATGCCCATATCAAAACGATGCCACCCATGATCAACCCCAGGATGGGCAGCTGTCGGTCCATCGAACGCTCGAGGCGAATCAGGGCAGGAGCATTCAGCTTCCTGGCAATTCCGAAAAATGTTTTTCGGTTAGCCCACACCAATCCCCAGATCGTTACCACAGCTCCCAGTCCAAACAGAATGCCTGCGTTGCGGAGACCTGTTTCCGGGATCACAATCGCCAATCCAAGAATCATCACACCGGTAATCCAAAGACAACGGCTAATGACCTGGAATTTTCGGTGATCGTTCCAAAGGTGCAGCACGGAAAGGAAAACCGGACCGATGATCGCTCCAACTCCCCAGGCGTTGGCGAGTGAATTTGCGTTCGGAGCCCCGCCAGTTTCAATAATCCACTGACCTACAGCGCCAAGCAAAACCCATATCGATGCGAGCAACAAAACCAGGTTAGGCATCCAGGTGAAGGATCGTCGAATCTGTTCGTTTTTGCCTAGACTTCGATAAACGTAAAACCCGCTCCAAACCAGTGCCAATAAGACCAGTGCGAGCGACAAGACGTTGGCGTGGTAAGGTTGGCTGGCCCTAAACCAACCCGCTGGATCTATCTCTACCAACAATATCGACGCAAGTGTCGTCACGGCCAGCGAAATGAACGAGAGCGGAGCGCTGCGCCGGATTAAACCTGCAATGACCAGGAAACCAATTGATAATCCAATCGCCGCGAAATAAATCCAGAATGAACCGCTGTCGAGCCATGCCCCCCGCACTGCGAACGAAAGCACGATCGAACCTGAAAACAACAGTGGCAAAGTTTGATCGGCCCGTACAGACGTAAATCGCTGCGAACTTTGCTCGCGATAAACTCCTGGCACCCATTCCGGCCTTCGCTCCAGCCACAGCAAAACGACTTGGCTAAGGCTCACGGCTACCGCTCCCCACATAATCACGTTGAACGTCAACCAGGGAACTGTGTTCTCGCCAATCGCATACCTTCGATCAACAAACGCCGCGACCATCGCGACCAAAACCAGACCCATCCAACAAGCCAGCCACATCCAGGTTGAAGTTCTGTGAGGTTGATTCAACTTGTCGCGCCAGACGGCAAAAGCAAGTCCACCAAACAATGCCCAGGCAACAATCCCAAGTGGGCTGCCAACCGTATTGATCCAATCGCCAGGCTGAGCGGGGAACAGATAGAATCGACCCATCACCAATACGGCGAGGCTCGTAATTAAAAACCCGTTAATCGACGTGTGAATTTCGATTTGAGATAATCGGTTTGATTCACTTACCGCTGGATCGGAAACGACAACACCACCCTTCCCTTCAATCCGGTCCTTGAAAAACCACCAGACGAAACCATAACCCGTCATGCCCACGGAGACTGCCTGCAGAATATTGACAAACCAA
>CAMYNE010000336.1 GCA_947259675.1 uncultured Pirellulaceae bacterium | reverse complement strand
TGTCTTTTTGCTGCTGATCAGCCGCCTTGTTTCCGTCGCGACGGACGTTGCGGATGGCAATCTTGGCTTCTTCCGTCAAGTCTTTGATTCGATTGACCATCTTTTTGCGAACATCCGTCGAAAGCGGCGGAATATTGATACGGACGACTCGACCGTCGTTTTGAGGATTGAAGCCGAGCTCGCTGGAGACAATCGCCTTTTCAATTTCTTTGATGATACCCGGATCGTAAGGCCGAATCACGATTTGAGTCGGCTCGGGAGCGCCAACGGAGGCGATTTGCTTTATCGGTGTTGGAGATCCATAAACATCAACGCGAAGGGAATCAACCAAACCCGGGTTAGCCCGTCCCGTTCGAATTCCACCGAGGTTTTTTTTGAGCACCTCGATCGCTTTTTCCATTCGCTCTTGACAGTCCTTCAGGATTTCGTCTGCGGGCATAATTATTCCTTCTCAGCTTGTTACAAGTCGAAGCCATCACAAGCTACCGTTACTCGTCTCGTGGTGGCATTTTTTTCGTGGTGATAATTGTACCAACTCGTTCGCCGCGCACAGCCCGTAGGATATTGCCGTCTTTGCGAAAGTTAAAGACCATAATCGGCATATCATGTTCCATACAATGTGAAATCGCGGTCGAATCCATGACACGTAGACCTTGTTCGATCACCTCAGTGTATTCAAGTTCCGAGTATAACACTGCATGAGGGTTTTTCTCAGGATCTTCGCTATACACTCCATCCACTCGAGTCGCCTTCATGAGGATGTCGACCGAGAGTTCCATGCTGCGAAGTGCGGCAGCCGTGTCCGTCGTTACGAACGGACCACCGGTCCCGGCCCCGAGAATAACGATCCGTCCTTTTTCCAAGTGACGTTGAGCCCGCCGACGAATGTACGGCTCGCACACGCCATCCATTTTGATCGCGCTCATCAACCGAGTGTCACAGCCGCATTCCTCAAGTGCATCCTGAAGTGCCAAGCCATTGATCACGGTCGCTAACATCCCCATGTAGTGTGCGGTCGCTTCGTGAACGACTGAGTTCTCAGCCGTGAACTGGCTGCCACGGAGAATATTGCCTCCACCAATGACAACCGCGATCTGACAGCCCAGACTTTGAGCTTCATGAACTTGTCTGGAAATATGGACGACTTCATCCATACTGATTCCGCGTTCGCCAGAAGGGCTAAAGCTGTCCCCAGAGAGTTTCAGCAGGATTCTTTTGAACTTTGCGTCGGCGCCCATTTTTGTCTCGCTGCGATAGTGATGATCGATCGTAGTGATAAAAAAAGCCCCGACTAACTGGCGGGGCTTTGGAAAGCAAATTGTTATCCAACCGCAGCTCTCTTGAACTCGACGATCTCAGCGTCGGGACTGAAGTCCTTAATCGCGTTTTCGACCGTTATTTGCGTGTCGTCCAATGCAAAGAACTGACTTAACAAACAACGTTCTTGATCAAGCAACGTATTGTCTGCGACGAATCGTTCCATTTTGCCCGGGATGATCCTGTCCCAGATTTTTTCCGGCTTCCCTTCGGCCTGCAAATCGGCTTTGATTTTTTCCTCAGCAGCCGCCATAACTTCGGGGGTCAGCTGCAGCCTGCTAACACAGTCCGGAACGTTCTTCTGAGGCTTGCCAAGATTCTCGGCCTCGTTCAACTCGTTTTCAGCTTTGATCTGTGCCTGGATCGCTTCTGTTTCTTTGGCAACAAATTCTGCGTCAAACTCTTCAGGTCGCATGATCGAAGGAGCCATCGCGGCAATGTGCATCGCGACACCCCTAAAGAAATCGGGCGCTTCGGGTTTGCCACCATCTTTATACGACAGGATGACGCCGATTTTACTTCCCGCGTGAATGTATGACGCGATGTGATCGCCTTGTACTTTGTGGTATTCCGAAATCTCGATCTTCTCTCCGGTCTTGCCAGTCTGATCCACAAGTTTTTCAGCCAAAGTGGCGCCATCAAACGGAAGTGCGACAAACTCTTCTTTGGAGTTGGGTAATTTTTCCATCGCCAGTTCGCCAAGTTCGTTCGCAAATTCAATGAAGTTTTCATTCTTGGCGACGAAGTCGGTTTCACAGCTGAGGGCAAACAGAATACCGATATTTTCCGCGTCGTTTTTCATTGCGACCACGACCCCTTCGTTTGCATCACGGTCCGCACGTTTGGCAGCAACCTTTTGGCCTTTTTTGCGGAGCCAATCCATTGCCCCGTCAAGGTCTCCGCCTGATTCCTTGAGTGCTTCTTTGCAATCCATCATCCCTGCTCCAGTTGCTTTTCGCAAAGCTCCTACATCTTTCGCTGAAATTGACATTGTTCTCCTCGTAAGTTTGTTCTTGTTGGTTTTTGGATCGCCAAGCCCGGTGGCATAATCTGAGCCAAGCAATTGAATTTAACTTTATGCATCAACCGCCCGAGATTAAACCCAGAGAAAAGTCGGGTGACGCAACTTGTCGATTAAGAATTGGAAGCCCGAATTGAGCGAGTTCTTCTCAGCACAATTTTCGGGCGTCGTGTTAAATGGATCTTAACTCGCTGGATCTGAAACTGTTTCAACAACCGGCGCCTCGTCAGGGCTCTCCACACTTGGCTCCGAGTCGGCAACAGCCTCTACGGACTCAGTTGCGGGAGCCTCGTCAGCCGCTTCTTTAGCCTTCCCGGCATCTTTACCCTCGTTCTTGGCAACGATGTTTTTGGCGCCAGCGATGACCGCGTCCGCCATATGTGACATGATCAACTCGATCGATCGGATCCCGTCATCGTTTCCGGGAATTGGAATGTCGACCAAGTCAGGATCGCAGTTCGAGTCGATCAAACTGACCGTCGTAATTCCAAGGGCCCGGGCTTCGCGAATCGCGTTTCTCTCCTTGTTGGGATCGATCACCACCAGGCACTCGGGCAAACGGTTCATCGAACGAATACCGTTCAGGTTTCGAAACATCTTGCGGTATTCACGATTCAACGAAGACTGCATCTTCTTCGAATAACTCGCCAACTGGTCGCCGCTGCGGATTTCCTCGAGTTCCTCGAGACGTGACATCCGACTGCGAATCGTGCGGAAATTCGTTAGAGCTCCACCAAGCCAACGTTGCGACACAAAAGGCATTCCGCAGCGAACAGCTTCTCGCTCTACGGCCGCACCGGCTTGACGTTTGGTACCAACAAACAGAATCAGGCTTCCACCAGAAGCAACTTGAGCAACGTACTTTTTTGCGGTGAGTAATCCGCGAACGGTTTCGCGAATGTCGATGATGTGTACCTGATTTTTCTTGCCGTAGATGTAACGAGACATCTTTGGGTTCCAGCGGCTTACACGGTGTCCGAAATGAACACCGGCATCAATCAGATCCTGTACGAGAGTATTTGACATATTTTCTCCACCATTAACTCGACCGTCATGGACAGGGCGCCCTTTACGCAGGGTAGCCATCGAGTCATGATCAAATGGGTAAACGCGGCTTCAAAACACCATTGTTTCGAGCCTTCAAAGATGGACCAGTTTATCGGTAATCCCGGTTTCTTACAATTGGAAATCCACTTCTAAACACTTTCTTAATCGAGTCGTCGGGGATTCAGCATGCCAAATCCGGGTTCATCGGTTCTCGATCGAAAATCATTGGCGAATTGGCCAAAAGGAAAGTCAACACGGCGATCATTTTGCCGCCTGGAGAAGCCGGCAATACTGAGCATTTCGCGGAAAATTCGCCCACGCTGATATTTTCGGGGGCATTCAACCCGCTCCATCAAGCCCACCTGGAAATCGCGAAATTCGCCCAAAATCGGCTGGGGCAACCGCTTTGGTTTGAAATCAGTGTATTAACGTGGACAAGGGTGCGTTGTCGTTCGAGCAGGCCGAGGTCCGCACCCAGCAGTGCTTTGGTCCACACGGTTTGATCCTGACTCGAGCCGCAACTTTCGAAAGTTAAACGGCGTTGTTCAAGGGCTCCGTATTTGTCGTAGGTGTGGATACCGTCCTTCGAATTGCTCAGCCAAAATATTACGATGGGTGCAACACGCCTTCCGCGGGAGACGCCCCCGCGTTTACGCGGTGGGAGCTTCACTATCAACCTAGATGCGAAAACATTGGCACAACTCAGTTCGGCCATTCGTTGG
>CAMYNE010000335.1 GCA_947259675.1 uncultured Pirellulaceae bacterium | reverse complement strand
TCTAAACGTTCAACCCGACTTCATTTTTTCGATAGTTCGCGTACCCGGATCGTGGAAACCCGAAGCCTTTTACGACGTCCCCCCGAGCGGCAAAATCATTCCTCAAACGCCTGTGGCAAGTTTTGATGAGGCTCATGACGATTTGATGCGATGCAATGAATTAGCGCTGAAAAAAGGCCTACGAGAGTGGGCTGTCATTCAAACGTTAGAGGCGGGAGCGTGATCGGCGGGCCTAAGTCACTTTACGGCAAGAAAGGATCTTCATCGACCGCACAGAGCATGTTTGTTGCGGGCCTTCTTTTGGTGGCGTCAGGTGTATTCCACATCTTCGTCTGGCTGCTGCTCGGTGGCGATTGGGACGGCTCCATCTCGTGGCGCAAGCCGATACTTTTTGGGATCTCGACTGGTGCGACGCTACTGTCCGTCGCGTGGTTTTTGAACAAATTGCGACCTGCCAAGTGGGACATAGCCCTCTGCCGAACCCTCTCTATCTCGCTCGTTTTGGAGGTGGCATTGATCACGCTCCAGCAGTGGCGTGGTCAAGCATCGCATTTTAACCACAACTCAGCATTCGACAGTTTCGTTGAGTACTCGATGACGGCGTTGATTGTCATCGCGACGTTAGTCTTGTTTCAAATAACATGGCGGGCGTTTTCTTATCTGGATGCGGAACCAGATCTTCAGCTTGCCATACGAGCTGGCATGGCATTTCTGATGTTGTCTTGCACAATCGGATTCTGGGTATTACTAAACGGGCAATATCAGCAATCGGTCAGTCGAGATCCGTCGACTTTCGGAAAAGCGGGCGTAACAAAATTTCCCCATGGAGTTGCAATTCATGCGATACAACTCTTTCCGATTCTTTGCTGGCTTTTTCGAAAGCTCGGTCTATCCCTCACACAGCGAGTTCGCTTGTTACGCTTTTCCATCGGAGCATTGGCTGGGTTGCTTACGTTTAGTCTGGTTCAGACATTGCTTGGAAAACCACGTTTCGAGTTGGATCTGACAGGTGCCACGATCTTGGCATTTTCCACGCTGTTGCTTGTACCCGTTATTTGGACGGTCTTTGGGGCAATTCTCAGGCTAGTAACCGCGGGGATTTCAACAACCAAATAAAATTTGGTTTGGTCGTTGCGTTTTCGACGCGTTTCTAAGCGGTACCGACCGCGCAAGATTGACGACCTGATACTCGTGTGTAGTAAGCAAAGATCGAGATCAGGCAAAGGCCGAAGGATATGGCAATCAGTGCGATGGCCAGATCGTACGGCTTGGCAGTCGATAACGAAATCCGCAACAAAACAGTTGAAATAACAAAGCCTGAGTTGCGAAACAAATACTCGTAGCGATCGTAGTAACGAATGGAAACGATTAACAACAGCACATCTGTGAAGATCATGAATTCAAAAAACGCGGGGAAAAAGTATTGTTCAGAATTGAGCAAGCTTTTGTCCGCACCACCATCCCAGGGCATGACGGAAACAAACCAGGCAGCAAAGTTCCCTGTCGCCAACATGATCAACACTACGCCAAGCAGCAAAGCCAGGACCTTCTTGAACCGAATAAATCCCTGCAGGTCTCTGGGCGTATTTGTTTTGGCCACCGATTTCCGAATGCGATAGAACAAGGTGACCGCGAGGAACATCAGCAAAGCCCCGCCCATGTCAAGCAGCACAATCCGCACCGTCTCCGTTTGTGTCAACCAACTACCAAAGTCATCAAACGTGCCGATGTCCTTAAACACTCGCCGAACGACGATAAGCGAGATTATCTCATACTGTTTGCCAATAGAAGTTGTTAAAGACTTTGGTATCGCGAGCACCAATAGCAAGACTTCATAAAACAGAATAAAGCTGAATGGTGTGTATACTGCCTGCAAATAGTTGTTACTGATTCCGGTCGTCAGTTGCGGAGCAAGATCGGGAAAAGATCGCTTGCAAAAAACCAACAAGAGATGGCACAGAAAACCGACAATCGCAAGGCCAACGAATAAACTCTCCATGCGTTGCTGGCTTCGCTGGCTTGCGAAATATTCGTAGATGTTTTCAAGCCTTCGAATGACTGATCCAATCAATGAGAATTCTCAATCCACCAAAAACCTGCCGCAATTGGAAAAACGTGTTTTCTTGCGATCTGAAGTGTCAATGCTGCCGGGGTCTGAGCGACAAATGATGACTTAGCGGAAAAGCGCAAGCGATCCGGTACTCCCCGATGAATACGGTTAAACCGGACGGCTCGCGGGTTCCGCTACTATCAATACACGGACGCTAGTTTGGGTTTGAGTTTATTGGTTGCAGTTGAAGCTTTCGATTGATACGCCTAGCCAACAGACCGGTCGCTGCCGCGAGAGCTGCACAAGCTCCGGAATAAATCCACGGCAAAGAACTGTATACCGTTTCCTTTGGGTTGAGGCCCATCAAGAAGAACAGTGTTGTTGCCATGACAAAGGTCAGAGAGATTCCGAGATAACCAAGGTATCGAGTTTCATCGTTCATCGTTGAATTCCTAATTGAAAAACCGGAGTTGATTTGAGTGTCAAGAAATGTTGGTCGCACCAGATAATTGAGCGATCGCGTCATTCGAAAAGCCATTTCATCCGCCGAGCAGCGTGCCATCAGGATCATCTTTTGAGCGAGCGGCACAAACACTCGGCTTTGCATGACGCAAAAATCCTGCCGACGAATTTCATTTCCAATTTCCTGGTACACGCGGCCGGCCAGACGAATTGCCGTACGCGCCCCGCTGGGGAGATACTTAAGTCCTTCGTATCCTTCGTCGTACAGATCATCAGCAAGCGAAAGAAGTTTCTCGACTGCTTTTCGGACTTGGCTGTTGGTGGGTGTCATATCTTTCTTCGGCACCAACGACAACCATTTATTCGGGACGTACCGCCGACCTGACTGCCAGTCCTCATTGATGTCACGGGCGATATTCGTTAATTGCATCGCCATACCAAGGGACTTTGCTCGCTGCAAAGCTCGAGGGTCGGTCACACCCATTATCCGGGACATCATCAAGCCGACGGTTCCAGCAGCCTGGTAGCAGTAGTGAAGCAGCTCATCAACAGTCTGCAAAACAGGATTGTTCAAATCAGCTTGCATGCCACTCAAAAGATCAAGAGGCAACTGTTTGGGAATTTCGTACTTCTCGACAACACTCGCCAACCATCGCGATGCGGGATGGAGGGCGCCGTCTCCACGATAGATACGTTCAACATCTTGGCAAAGTAATTCGAGTCGTTCGCTTGCCTCGCTCAGGCTGGAAGCCTCGTCGACCGCGTCATCGCACCACCGGCACCACGCATAGAGTTTCTCAACGTCTGACCGGACGCTTCGTGGTAACAGCCTGGCAGCCAGGGAAAACGAACGACTGTGATGTTGGATCACATCTCCGTCGGCTGATGGAAGTTTATCAAATTCGAATTTCATTAGACCGTCACTCCAAAATCGCTTGCGACCACACCCGTCGTTGCCTTTGCTGTGTTAACCACACCAGGAACTCCCGCGCCAGGATGAGTTCCGGCCCCGACGATATAGAGGCCTGGAATGTCTTTGTCCCGGTTGTGGGGTCGAAAAAAAGCGCTCTGTGTGAGTTTCGGGGAAACCGAAAAAGCAGACCCTTGAAACGCATTGAGTTCTGATTTGAAATCCCGGGGCGTGAAATGACGTCGTGTTACGATCGAATTCCTTAACCCAGGCAGATAATCTTCGAGCGACTCCAGAATCAGATCACCGTACGACTGGGCCACGTTTTCCCAGTCGATGTCTGCTTGACCAAGGTGAGGCACCGGGCTGAGCACGTAGAAGGCTTCACATCCCTCAGGGGCGAGGCTCGGATCGGTCACCGTCGGAGCATGCAAGTAAAGACTGAAGTCCTCCGGCAGTGAATTGCCTCGGAAGATTTCTCGCAGCAAGCCCTTGAAACGTGGGCCGAACAAGATCGTGTGGTGTGCAATGTCTTCATAGCGTTTTCGTGTACCGAAATACATCACGAAAAGTGACATTGACCATTCCATGCGTTCGAGTTTTCGACTTCGGCGACTGGCATGATCCACATCTCGATAGATTTTTGAATAAGTGTGATGGACATCAGCGTTTGATACGACAATGTCGTATTGATTACCGCGCTTTATTTCCCTG
>CAMYNE010000334.1 GCA_947259675.1 uncultured Pirellulaceae bacterium | reverse complement strand
ACATTCGTCTCCAGGTTCGGCCAGCCTTTGCATCGATTCCTGGATGACGCCGGCAACCGAGACGCTGGTTGTTTCCGGAATCTCGGTTTCCAATTTCCGCGACAGCTGTCTCAAGCTCATCATCCCGGAAACGACCCATTTGCCAGGATGAATCTCATGCAACGGATTGAGATCCAACAGGCGTTTGCTGCGGCTGGGTGCATAGGTGAAGACAGTTTCGAGGATGTCTTCGATCGTCAGGATCCCAATCGTATCGCCAAATTCATTGACGACGACGGTAACTTCCCGGTCGCGGTGAGACATTTTTTCCAGCGCATCGGCGACCGTGGAACACCACGGCAAATATAAGACCGGTTCAGCAAATCTTTCCAGTTCGTCCTCAGGAAGGTAGTACTGGTTGTCCAGGCGGATTGCCTTTTCTATTTCCTGGCTATCGATTTCGGTAATCAGCAAATAACCGCTCGCGGGAATCGAACCGCCAAGGTCGCTCAGCTTGACCGGTGGTTGAAACGATACAAACTGGGTCCTTGGCCGCATCCATTCATCGATGCGGATTTCAGAAAGTTGAACAATGTTGTGAAGCACCGTCTGTTCCTGTTTGATTAGCGCCGCGTCATTGCCTGAGATTTCGATGGCTCGTTCGAGATCACTGACTTCCATGTACGGTTCGCTTTTGAAGCCCGGTAGAATCAACCGTTGAGAAACGAGATTGACCGTTTTCAGTACCGGCATGATGGGGTCCACCATTCTCACAGCCACGGAAAGTGGCAAGCTTAATCTTTGCGCCATTGTTCGAGGTTTCAATACAGCGAAACTCTTGGGTAGCATTTCGCTGAAGAAGATGATTGCGAGCAAGGAAGAAGCCGCAAAAACGACTGCCCAGGTTTGGCCCAGGGTTTCGTCTCGATCAATCTTAAGAGCACAAATCGAACTTATCGTAAAGTAACTAATGTTGATTACGAGATTCCAGAACAAAACGGAACTCAACAAACGGTCCGGATCGGACATCAATCGAGCGGCGGTCTGTTCAGACCGACTTCCCGCATACATTTCCCGGCGATCGCCAGGGCGCAGATAAAACAATGCCGCTTCGCTGGCGGAGAAAAATCCGCTACAGGCCATCAGCACAATCATCCCGATTAGCCAGGGAGCCAGCTGCAGAAGACTATTCATTGTCGGTTGATTTAACGCGCCCCATGTTGATGAGAAATTCGCTAAGTCGAGGCATAATCATTGCCGTTGTGGTAAACCCGTAAGTAAATGTCACGACCAACAGTACTGCCAGATAGTCTTTCAACAGTAAACTTGTGATCGAATAAAACATCGCCAAAGGCAATATTGCGGCTGCCAGAACCAGCGCCGGGGAGGGAGTGTTCCAACCGAGTGCCACATACAATCCGATCGCGCCGCCAACGATGCAGGCGAGAAAAGGGGTTAGCTGTGCTTCGACATTGCCCGTGAACGAAACCATCATGACCATACTGGTGATGACACCGACGAACAGGAAAAACACAGTTCCCAAACTCACGCCGATTGCCTGCCGACTGCCTCCATAGGACAGTCCACAATGAATTCCCAAGACGGCGACAAACACGTTCAACACCAACAATCCAGCGACGACGTAGAGCAGGTTTTCTCCAATCAGCGCCTGGCTGTACCAAAGGTAGCCGCACATCAACATCGGTAGCAAAATGATGTCCATCGAGATATACAGGATTCCGCCTAGTTTTCCAAACAAAAACTCTTTGGGAGAAATATCAGTCACACGCAACAGATCAATGGCTCGGCCATCCCGCTCTGTGGTTATCGAGGTGACCGCAAGTGCGTTGACCATCACCAGGCTGACAAACATAAACGGTGCAAGGGGTTTTGCGACGTCCGGAATGCGAATCGACCCGTCGGCTGTCGTGCGCGTCGCCACGCCTGATGAGACCAACGAGTACAAGGCGAACGCCACAGCCGCGGCGAGCAGCCAATAGGCCGCTCGAATGAACAATATCTTGCGCCCATACGCCCAAGTACACATTTCCCGCCAGAGAACGGGGTTGTCCCACACGCGACGACTTTTCCGACTGGCGGTACGAGAGCGATCATCGACGTGGCCCGAACGTAGTCTTTCAGATTCCCGATCCTGCTTTTGTTCGGGACTCTCGTCGGTAAGCTTGCCCGTAATCATGTCAAAATCATTACTCACGCTGTCGGCTTGGCCAATCTTGACGTCGCGACTTGGATTCCACCGACGGACCCGCAAGATAGCCAATCCGCACAAAAAAACCGAGACGCCAAGCGCAACGACCAGATAGGGTACGACTTCTGTTTGCCAGGTTGAGGAAACAGTGGGATGACTCGCGGCAAGAATCGCGCGAATCGGGCTGGTGGCTGCGGCGATGGCATCGGCCCCGAATCCTCCGATCGTGCCTCCGATTATGCCAATGCTTTCAAAAAGTCCAATCCAAAACACGATCGCCAATGCAACCAGCGCAAGGGTTTGAAACGTCTTTTCACGCCACAGCGCGATCATCGCGCCGAGACTGCCCGCAGCCAGAGTTGTCGCCGCAGTTACCGCAAACGTCCATCCGACTTGCTCAAAAGACGTGCCCCCAAATAACACGATCAGCATGAATATCGGGAGACTTGTCAGCATCATAACGCCGACGCCCAGCAAGCTGGAAAAGAGCTTGCCCAAGACAAGTTCGCTGTTGGACAGACGGCTCATCAACAGCAAGATCAAAGTCTGTCGGTCCTTTTCCACGGCAATACTGCTGGCCGCTTGAATGGCCGACAGAAACAAAAGCAAAGCTAACTGCAATGGTGCAAGTATCTGAAACAGAATCGAACCAAATCGAGCCATATCGCCGACGTTGCGAATGATCTGGGTTCCCGCCAAAATCATCCAAGCCGTGCAAATCAACAACAACAACAATCCAGCGTAAACCGTACGCAAAATATAATGACGCGTGCGTCGAGGAGCGACGATGGCTTCACGAGTAAAAACGGGGCCGACTAACAAGTTTTTTCTCAGTTTGCAGTTGTAAAAAAGAAGCCAAATTGACTACCGCGTGAACATAGCATCATGACGGTTGGCTCGGCAATTGGCAAGTCTGGCGCTGCGAACGTCGCGGGCTCATTGGATGTAAGTTGAGCACTCTCACCCTTCAAAATTCGACAAGAGTGGCCATCATACTTTCGTATCTCACCAACACAGATCGATCGAGGAAGGTTTCGAAGACAGCGTTCTTTGTCGGACCGATCGCCAATACTTTCAATACGGCGTTACAGCCAATTTTGTTGACGACTGTGAAATCGCCGACATAACCGATTCTTCGCTGGTGATGAAGTGTTGTGGTGCAGCCGCGTCCCCGACAATTGAGGTAGACAAGTCGGAAGAAAAACTCAAACGTGAATACGGACCGGTAAGTTCCGAATCTCGACTTCCGATCTCCGAATTCCGACCTCCCATTCGCTTTCAGCTTCCGAATTCCGACCTCCGAATTCCCATTCGCTTATGTTCTTGGCTGAGCCAAGTCCAGTTTAAACTCGCCGGCGCGCTCGATGACCTTGCCAGTTTCCTTGCAGGTTCGGATTTCTTCGGGACCATTCCAGAATTCGTCCATGATCTGGTGCAAGTCTTCGTCGATGTGCTGCAAGCGAAACTCGGCTTCATGAACCAGATGCTTGTCGTCTGGACAAAACCATTGAAGCTTGTCGACCGCACCTGCGGGGCGTGGAAATTCGACGATCAAACCAATGGTATCCGCGGGTCGTTGCGGCCGATGGGGAACCATTCGCGGGAGCAGCCACATTTCGCCTTCGTGAATCACGACGTCATGCGGATCCGAGCCGTCGAGTGGCCGAATGCGAACGGCGATGTCCCCTTTGAGTTGATAGAAGAGTTCTTCGGTTGCATTGACGTGGTAGTCATTGCGGGTATTGGGGCCCATCGAAACAAAGACAATGACATCATCAGCTTCTTTGTAAAACTGCTTATTCATCACTGGGACTTTGAATTCGTCTTTATGGTCTTCGATCCACTGCATGAGTTTAAATGGTTTGGTTACGTTCATCGGTCGCTCCCGTATTGGGCAAAGGACTTTGCGTTAGTGGCTGATTCGCTCCAGTTAATTTGAGCCATAAACAAGATAT
>CAMYNE010000333.1 GCA_947259675.1 uncultured Pirellulaceae bacterium | reverse complement strand
AAATTGACAAATGACAATCATGGACGCGATCATCACGGGCGCGCATTTTCAACCTGGATCGCCGGGGGCAGCATCAAGAAAGGATTCGAGTACGGAAAAACGGATGATCATGCCTACAACATTGTCGAAAACCCTGTCCACATTCGCGACATGAACGCGACGATTCTAAATCAGCTAGGGATCGATCATGAGCGATTGACGTTTAAGTTTCAGGGGCTTGATGAAAAATTAACCGGCGTCGAACCGGCTAGGGTCGTTAAGGAGATCTTAGAGACAAGAAGCTAGAGACGAGAAGCTAGACGCTAGTGGGGGAGCTCGCTTCTCGCCACTCGGTTCTCGCATCTCTCGTTCGCCACTCGCTCTCGCCACTCGCTTCTCGCCTCTCATAAAGACATAATATGGTTTGACAAGAATCCATTGCGTTTCATTCGCGAGCGAGCCACCGTTGCCCCAACGAAAAATCGAACTGCGAAACGTTCGTGTTAACAATCTCAAAGACATTGACCTTGATATTCCTCACGGACAGTGGCTTTCTGTTTGTGGCTTGAGCGGCAGCGGGAAAACAAGTCTGGCACTGGATACGCTGTATGCGGAGGGACAAAGACGTTACATCGAAAGTTTTTCACCTTACACGCGGCAGTTCCTGCAGCAGCTCGATCGGCCCGATGCCGATCAAATTGACGGAATCCCCCCTGCAATTGCCGTCAAAGCGACGCGAGGCAGGATTGGTCCTTATGCGACAGTCGGTTCCGCGACTGAGACGATTGAGTATCTACGGCTGTTGTTTTCGAAAATCGCTGACGTTGTTTGTCCAAACTGCAATGTCCCGGTTAGCAAGGACGATCCCGAATCGGTCGCAGAATCGCTCGCTGGCTTGCCAGAAGGAACTCGGTTTCAAATTGGATTTATGGTTGATCTTCATTCTGAACCGCTCGCCGCTCTCGAGTCCGTCAGGAAAAACGGCTTTGGGCGTATGGTTATTGGTGGTCAAACGGTCGAACTGTCATCAGCGTTGATCGCTCAACCCCAGTTTTTAGACGAAGAACAGGCGACTGTCATCGTCGACCGCCTTAAATCGGACAGTCCTGTCTCACGCATCCGCGAATCACTGGAAACGGCTTTTCGGTCTGGCAACGGACAATGCTTAGCGTTGATTGCGGCCGATGAGGTTGGCGGATCCGTTTTTCAGATTGATGGTCGAAGTTGGCAACGCCTCGTTTTCAGCAGGGAATTGAAATGCGGGAAGTGTGAAAAAACCATTCCCAATCCAACGCCCCGGTTGTTAAGCTTTTCCAGTCCGCTTGGCGCTTGCCATGAATGCGAAGGACTGGGCGAAAAAAAACAAGATGACGTTGTTTCGGAATGTAAAGCGTGCAAAGGAACGCGACTCAACGAACACGGACTCAGCTTTCGAATTTCAGACAAAAACATTACGGAATTATCTAGAGAGAAGATCTACTCGTTACTTGAGCTTTTTGAAGATAACAGTTTCGACGGGGCAAATGGGGCTTCGCGAATCGTCAATCCGATCGTAAGACGCCTGCGATATCTATGTCAGGTCGGGTTGGGCTACTTGTCTCTTGATCGTCCGTTGAGAACGCTTAGCGGCGGTGAAGCTCAGAGGATTTCGCTGACGACCAGTTTGAGTTCAACCCTGGTCAACATGTTGTACGTGCTTGACGAACCTTCGATCGGATTACATCCGCACGACATCGGCCGCTTGAAAACGGCGATCGCGGCGCTGCATCGTCGAGGCAATACGCTTGTGGTGGTCGATCACGAAGAACAGATTATCCGTGCCGCGGAACGTGTCATCGAAATCGGTCCTGCGGCAGGGGAATCGGGCGGCGAAATCGTCTTTGACGGCACTCCTGACGAGATTGTTGAATCGGAATCGCTGACAGGCGATTATCTGGCTGGGCGTCGAGGCGTGAGCGCTGGCGGACCGCGTCGAAAACCCAGAGGGCGAATCAAGTTAGTCGGAGCACATGGAAAAAACCTTCAAAACCTGGATGTTGAGTTTCCGCTAGGTAATTTGTGCGTCGTTACCGGTGTCAGCGGAGCGGGAAAAAGTTCCCTGGTTCAGAAAACGTTGTACGGAGCGCTTTGCCAGCGCAAGAACAAGAACTGTGATCCCCCGTTGCCCTTTGGTGATGTGTTTGGCGACAGTTCGATTGAGGAAGTCATTTTGATCGATCAGTCGCCTATCGGTCGTTCGGCTCGTAGCAACCCGCTTACCTATGTCAAAACATTTGACGACATTCGAAAAACATTTGCGGAGACAATGGACGCGAAGACGAAGAACCTCAAGGCAAGTCATTTTAGTTTCAATGTTGCCGGCGGACGATGTGATAAATGTGAAGGCGATGGCAGTCTGACTATTGATATGCAGTTCCTGTCAGATATTGTCATGAAATGCGATCAATGTCGCGGTACACGCTTCCGAGACGAGGTCCTGGCGGTCCGATATCGAGGCAAAAACATTGCCGAAGTCCTGGAGATGACGGTTCGACAGGCTTTTTCGTTTTTTCGTGGACAACCGAAAGTTCAGGCCAAACTTAAAAACCTGATTGACGTCGGACTGGAATACATTCGACTTGGGCAACCGGCAACCAAACTGTCCACTGGCGAAGCACAGAGACTGAAACTTGCATTATATTTGAATGCCAACCGCCAGGGTCGCTCGCTATTCATTCTGGATGAGCCGACAACGGGTTTGCATATGAATGACGTGGTGCGTCTGTTGGATTGTCTTGATGCGCTGCTTGATGTGGGCCACTCGATGATCATTGTTGAACACAATCTGCAATTGATTAAGCACGCCGATTGGATCATTGACCTCGGACCGGGGGCTGCCGACTCAGGTGGTCGAATCGTTGTTTCAGGCACACCGGAACAGGTTGCGGAGAACCAAGAGTCGTTGACCGGGCAATATTTGAAACCGTTGTTGGAACTTGTTGCCGATGAATGAGCCAGGAAATCAACCACAACCTGATCAGCGCTTCGATCGTTACGTCAGACAAATCCGCTTTCCGGGGTTGGGAGTTGAAGGGCAACAAAAACTGCTGGATTCCCGGGTATTGATTGTTGGCTGTGGTGCACTGGGGTCGGTTATTGCCAACACGCTGGCGCGGGCGGGAGTTGGCATGCTTCGGATCGTTGATCGCGATTTTCTGGAAACCAACAACTTGCAGCGACAGGTTCTGTTTGACGAACAAGATGTTGCTTCTGGATTGCCCAAAGCCATCGCAGCCGCAAACAAGCTGAAGCGGATTAACTCGGATATTCAAATCGAACCCATCGTAGCCGACGTCGATTCAGCGAATATGGCTGGGCTTTGCGAGCAAGTTGATATGATCCTTGACGGAACAGACAACTTTGAAACCCGTTTTTTGATCAACGACGCCGCGCAAAAGTTTTCGATCCCCTGGGTGTTCGGTGGGTGCTTGGGAAGCGATGGGCAGACGTTGACGATCGTTCCCGGCCAGACACCATGTCTGAACTGTCTGATGGTCGATGGACCACCAGCCCCCGGGTCGACACCCACCTGTGATTCGTTTGGAATCCTCTCGCCCATTATTAACGTGATTGCCTCTATTCAATGCTCGGAGGCGCTCAAAATCCTCTCTGGGAACATCGAAAAAATAAACCGTAAAATGACAGTTCTCAGTTTGTGGGACAATCAAATGCGGTCAATGGATGTGTCGAGTTTGCGGGACGACATCGATTGTCCGACTTGTTCACAAGGCAAATACGAATGGCTCGACGGTAATCGTGGAAGCCACACCGCAATATTATGCGGTCGGAACGCAGTCCAGTTGAGTTTCCCCGAGCGGGTGAATCTGGACTTGATCAGCCTTGCCGAGCGATTGTCCGGGCTCGGGCGGATCGAGCAGAACAAATTCCTGCTGAGGTTTTTTGTTGACGGTTATGTGTTAACCGCATTTCCAGACGGTCGCGCCATCATCAGCGGCACAGAAGAAATCAGCGTCGCCAAGAAACTGTACGCACAATACCTGGGAACTTAGTCGAGGTCGGAGGTCGGAAATCGGAGGTCGGAAATCGGAGGTCGGAAATCGGAGGTCGGAAATCGGAGGTCGGAAATCGGAGGTCGGAATCGGAGGTCGGAAATCGGAGGTCGGAAATCG